>JAADIR010000260.1:1356-3123 GCA_013151245.1 Chlorobiota bacterium | reverse complement strand
TTTTTTCGATCTTCATTTCAATCTATAATAAGATTATTAAATCCGATTAAAACTTAATCGAATATTTTTTATTTGTCAACTAAAATCGGAAGGAGGGTTCGATTTTTATATTTGAGTCAGTCAAACGTAGAGCGAAACTCCGGTTTCGCCCAGTTACAAAAATAATTATTAGAGCGAAAGAGGACTTTCGCTCTACCTAATTTTTAGTTCAATTTTGAGGCGGCAATTTTCGGAAATTCCGCAAGCAGCTCGTCGATTTTCGAAACGTCTTTTCCGCCGGCGGTCGCCATGTGCGGTCTTCCGCCGCCGCCGCCGCCGACTATTTTAGCCGCTTCCCCGACGAGTTTTCCGGCTAACAATTTTTTCTCTTTTATCAGATCGTCGGAAACCACGCAGACTATTTGAACTTTTCCGTCGTTCTCCGAAACGAGCAAACCGACGCCGCTTTTCATCTTGTTGCGCAGCTCGTCCGCCATCGATTTCAGTTCGTCCATATTTTCCGCGTCAACTTTTCCCGTGAATATTTTAACGCCTTTTATTTCTTCGGGGTTTTGAAGAACGGAATCAATTCCTCCGAGTTTTTCTTTGAGTTTTAATTCGTTCAATTCCTTTTCAATGCGTTTTTTCTCTTCGGCAAGTTTCGCGAGGGCTTCTTCGTTTTCCCTTTGTTTTTCAAGCTGCGAAAGGATGTAACGCTCCACGCCCGCGCCTGTAACGGCTTCTATGCGCCGCACGCCGCTGGCTATCGAAGACTCGCCGACTATTTTAAACAAACCGATTTGCGAACTGTTTTCAACGTGCGTTCCGCCGCAAAATTCTTTTGTGAATTCGCCGAACTGCACAACGTTTACTTTGTCGCCGTATTTATCGCCGAAAAACATCAGCGCGCCCATTTTTTTCGCTTCTTCAAACGGAATGTTACGATGATGCCGAAGCTCAATGCTGTCGCGCAGTTTTTCGTTTATCAACGCTTCGACGTCGGCGATTTCGCTTTCGCTTAATTTCGAGGAATGAGCAAAATCGAACCGGAGTCTGTCCGGTCCCACATACGAACCGGACTGCCGAACGTGTTCTCCCAAAACCTTGCGCAGGGCGGCGTGCAGAAAGTGCGTCGCCGTGTGATTCCGCATTATGTCCCAACGTCTTTTTGAATCGACTTTTGCGACCGCGTTTAATCCTGCGGAAATTGTTTCTTTCAAATCGACAATGTGAAGCACAACGTTGTTCTTTTTATCAACGTCTATTACCGAAGCGGAAAAGTTTTCAAATTCCAACTCTCCCAAATCGTCAATCTGTCCGCCCGCTTCCACGTAGAACGGCGATTTATCCAAAACAACAATTGCTTTTTCCGATTCGCTTTTTGCCGCAAGTATTTTAGTTTGAGTCGTCAACTCTTCGTAGCCCGTAAATTCAGTGGGCGGAAGGGAAGATAATTCCAATCCGTCAATGTCTCCGACAATTATATTCGCGCCAGCAATCTTGTCTTTAGTAGATCTCCGCGCGCGTTCGCGCTGTTCGTTCATCAACTCTTCAAAACGTTTCTCGTCAACGGAAAGATTTTTTTCTTTTGCCATCACGTTTGTCAAATCCGCGGGGAACCCGAACGTGTCGTAGAGTTTGAAAACGTCGTCGCCGGGAATTACGTTTTTACCTTCGCCGACAACCTTTTCGGCAATTTGTTCAAAAAGTTCGATTCCCCGGTCGAGAGTTACGTTAAAACTTTCTTCTTCCGCGCGAATGATCCGTTCGACGTTTGATCTGTTCTTC
>JAADIR010000260.1:0-1338 GCA_013151245.1 Chlorobiota bacterium | reverse complement strand
TCTCCCATTGTATTAACAAGGGTTTCGACAAGTTTGTAAAGAAACGGTTCGTTAAGATTGAGCTTTCTGCCGTATCTCGCCGCGCGGCGTAAAATCCTTCGCAGAACGTATCCGCGCCCGTCGTTTGAGGGCGTCGCGCCGTCGGCAACGGCAAACGTAAGCGTGCGTATGTGATCCGCGATTACGCGCATTGCAATTTGATCTTTTTCTTCTGAATATTTTACGCCGGAAAGTTTTTCTATTTCTTTTATCAGCGGCTGAAAAACGTCCGTGTCGTAATTCGATTTTTTATTTTGCAGCGCTGCGCACATTCTCTCGAACCCCATTCCGGTATCGACGTGTTTCATCGGTAGATCATGCAGAACTCCGTCGGCGTCTCTGTTATATTGAATAAATACGAGGTTCCACAATTCGACGCACTCCGCAACTCCCGCGTTAACAAGAGAAGCGTCCTCCGGATTATCGCTCAAATTAATATGAATTTCCGACGAAGGTCCGCAAGGTCCGGTTTCTCCCATTTCCCAAAAGTTGTCCTTTTCGTCGAAGCGCAGGATATGGCTTTCGGCAATGTCGGTTTCGTTTTTCCAAATTTCGTAAGCTTCGTCGTCGGTGCGGTAAACCGTCGCGTATAATCTCTCCTTCGGAAGTTTCCAAACTTCGGTCAACAATTCCCACGCCCAAGATATCGCTTCCTTTTTGTAGTAATCTCCGAACGACCAATTGCCGAGCATTTCGAAAAAAGTGTGGTGATAAGTGTCGCGTCCGACTTCTTCCAAATCGTTGTGTTTGCCGCTTACTCGAATGCACTTTTGCGTGTCCGCCGCGCGCGCGTAATCCCGCGTCCCTTTGCCGAGAAATACGTCTTTAAATTGGTTCATTCCCGCGTTTGTAAAAAGGAGCGTCGGATCGTCGTAAGGCACAACCGGCGCGCTTGGAACTATTCTATGATTTTTATTCTTGAAAAATTCAAAAAATTGATTTCTTATTTCGTTTGAGTTCATTTCCGCTTCTGTTAGTTGTAAAAATAATTAAAGCGTAAATATACAAATAACGGACGTTATGCGAACCAACGCACTGAAGTTTCTGCAAATTAAGAATAATTTATCATCTCCCGCTTAACCGGAAAACCGGAATATATCTTCATAAAAAAGGTTGACTCTTTATAAGTAAAATGTTTTGAGTTACACACATTGTTACAGAAAAAAAGCGCGTTATTTAATCAAATTGTAATTATGAATTATGAATTATAGTATTACAAGTTAAATCATTCCCGATAAATGGAACATTCCGCTTTCGGAAAAACACCCCGACAAAAAGCATCGGGATAAATCGGGACAA
>JAADIR010000108.1:14984-17844 GCA_013151245.1 Chlorobiota bacterium | reverse complement strand
CGTGGACAATCTGCGCTACAATTAAGAATGAATGATTGAATGAGAAATTCAAATCGGGCGAATCAAAATATCAATTGTTACGCTCAAAATTCCATCTTTTCAATTTTCCATCCGTCTCAGCTACGCTACGCCGAGACAGGTTCCGTCTCTGCTGCGCTTCCGGCTTCACTTTGTTGCGCCGAGACAAGTCGCCGTGATAAATTCTCCATTGCGGTTTTTCCGCATTAAGATAGTCAAAATATTCACGGAACATTTTCCGGCTTCAAACGACATAAGAAGAAAAGGAGTTTGCTATGCTTACGTTTTTTCTTTGGCTTTTACTTTTAATTGTTTCTTGGCCCGTCGCGCTGTTGGCTCTTCTTCTTTATCCCGTCGTTTGGCTTCTGCTTCTTCCCTTCCGGCTAATAGGAATTACCGTAAGCGCGGTTTTCGATTTGATCGCCGGAATTATTCGTTTCCCGCTAAAAATCTTGAAAGGACCTTCGGCAGTTAGATAATAGAGCTTCCGCAAAATAAGATATTTAGATGATTTGTCATTCAGCCTGATGCTGAATGACATAACGCTTATTTTGCAGAAACTCTAATAGATCCTTACGTCCTTCGCATTTGTCTAAATAAATTATTTTTGAAAAAAGAATTTCTATAATTGAACTACGACGCGGTTTTTCTTCTTAAAATTTTCTGATTCTTCTTTCTGTCATACCCGCGAAAGCGGGCGTCCATTCCATTAATCATCTCTAACCTAACAACGTAGATTCCCGCTTAAAACGTGCGGGAATGACTTGAGAGTATTAAATGTAAAGTTCAAACCTTTTTACTAATAAATTAACTGTTCGTATATATATAACTCAATAAAAAAATTTCATTGCCGATTTTATACCCGCGCCTGTTTTCGCCTTTCTTCATCACAGCTAATAATTTTTATTTTGACTTTGAAATTAAATCTGTTACATTTATTTGCAAATAAATATGTAAATGATGAAACATTCATGAGTTATTAAACTCATTTAAGGATATGATTATTAATTAAGAAGATATCTCGGTCGTCCCGATAAAAAACAATCGCGACTTCTTCGATATGACAAAAAACTCACGCATGAAAGAAAAACTCAAATACTTGATAAATTTACTCGACGACCCCGACGCGGAAGTTCAATCGGAAGTGCTGCGGGAATTTTTAAGCTACGGTCTGCATCTTGAATATGACATTCAAGAATTTTCCGACATTATAACAAAAGAACAAGAAAAATTTTTAACCCCGATATTGTTGGAAAACAGAAAAACATGGTTTTTAAACCGAATGAAAGAATTAAAAACGGTTAAAGACGAATATGAAAAACTGGAAGCTTTCATGGAAAGCCTCGCTAAATATCAATTGGGCTTTCGGATAAACAATATTTTGGAAGAATCGCTTGACGATTTAGCCGCGCAATTTCAAATGATTTATCCGTTCGGCAACGAAATCGATCTTTCTTTGTTCCTATTTCAGCAGCTTGGATTTGAAGGAGATAAAGAGAATTACTACAATCCGCTCAATTCAAATTTGGTTTCGCTCTTTGAAACAAACAAAGGACTGCCGATTACGCTTGTAATTCTTTACATTTTAACCGGTAAAAGATTAGGGTTTTCTATTTCCGGGTGTAATTTCCCGGGTCATTTTATGGCAAAGTTTTATATGGAAGAAGAAGTCGTAATTGTTGATTGTTTCAACAGCGGAAAACTTTTCTTCGAATATGATTTGATTTCCTATCTTCACGAACGGAATTTATCGTTTATTGATACAATCGATTTTCCGGTGTCAACAGATTTAATTATAAAAAGAATTTTGGCAAATCTTTCGAACGCATACGCAGGAACGGACGAAAATAATCTGTCGTTATTTTTTAATTCGCTTCTAAAAAAGAAATCTTGGCAACAATAAATTAATTTTACATTTAACGGAGGAAAAATGCACAACTTAAAAACAGTAATTGCGCTGATGATATTATTTTTAACCGTAAATATTTTTGCGGGCGGAGTGATTAAAGTAAAATCAACAAATCCCGACGGCAGCGCCATTTCTGAAGATATTATGTATGTTCAGAACGGGAAAATCCGTTTTGAAAGTAACGATCCCGACGATAAAACCATAACAATTTTCGACACTCAAAACGGCAAAATGATAAATATCGATTTGACGGATAACACCTATATGATAATTACAAAAGATGATTTTGAAAAGTTTGCAAAAAAGATAGCGGAAGTGAAGAAACAGCAGGAGAAAATGATAAGCCAACTTCCCGAAGAACAGCGCGCGATGATGAAACAGATGCTCGACAAACAAATGGCGCAGATGAAAAATCCGCCCAAAACCGAATACAATAAAAAAGGAAGCGAAAGACTCAACGGTTACGACTGCGATATTTACGAAGGAATTAAAAAAGGCGAAAAAGTTGAAGAATTGTGGGTCGCTTCGTGGGACGAATTAAAATTCAAAGACGAATATGTGAAAGTGTTTGAAGGAATAAAAGATTTTTTCATGGATATGGCTGCAAACATGGGAGAACTCGGCGGTATGATGGAAAATGAATTTGACACGGAAATTTTCGACAAAGGCTTTCCGGTGAAAACAATCGAATATGAAAACGGTCAGCCCGTAAGAATTGAAATCATCGAAGAAGTTACGGATTCCAATCTTTCGCCGGCTCTTTTCGAAATTCCCGAAGGATTGACGAAAACGGATCCGTTTGAAGATATGTAATTTTACCGCTTCGCGGTTTTTGATTTTAGTCATCGACTATAATCATCATCAGAAGAAATTTGTTCGACACAACGAAAGCGAAGACGGATTTAATTGCTAATCCGTCTCGCGTTTTCCCTT
>JAADIR010000108.1:0-14918 GCA_013151245.1 Chlorobiota bacterium | reverse complement strand
TCGGTAATTTCACCGTCGCCAGAAGATGGCGTAATTCCGTTCGTTAAAAAATATTCAATTGCCCAACTTTTCCGCCTCGAGATAAAATTAGTTTTCCTTATCTATCCGCTTGAGAAATTCTTTTAATAATTTAGTTTTTCCAACTCGCCAAATACCGGTTAAAAGCGTTATCATTTATTTGACAGACGATCAATATTTTGCGTTCGGAAAGCGTTTTAACCCGTTGTATCGCATTCTTACAAAAAGTTCGAATTTTTCTTGCGACTAGTTGATAAATCAACGGTTTAATAAATTTCCTCCGCCAATCATTTCTCTTTTTTATACTTCTGAATGAAAAGATCGGTATATTTGGAATAAACAGACAAGGCATCTTTTATGAAAAGAATTTTTGCGTTTAGATTACATAAAAAAATTTTTATTTTACTAATATTTTTTACTGCGCTGAATTGCAAAGAAAATAGTGAAGTAATTGGAAGAAACAACATGAATACAGAAAAGAAAAAAGCTAATCATTTAATAAGCGAAAAATCGCCGTATCTTTTGCAGCACGCGTATAATCCGGTTGACTGGTATCCTTGGGGCGAAGAAGCCTTTGCTAAAGCAAAAGCCGAAGACAAACCGATATTTCTTTCGATAGGTTATTCCACATGTCATTGGTGTCATGTAATGGAACGCGAGTCTTTTGAAGACAGTTCCGTAGCGGAAATAATGAATAAATATTTCGTTGCGATAAAAGTTGATCGGGAAGAACGTCCCGACATTGACAACATTTATATGACCGTAAGCCAAATGCTGAACGGAAGCGGCGGTTGGCCCCTTACGATAATTATGACGCCGGATAAGAAACCGTTTTTTGCCGGAACTTACATTCCCAAAGAAAGCCGCGGAAACCGAATTGGATTGATAGACTTATTGGAGAGAATAGATCAACTTTGGCAAACCGAACGCGAAAAGATTGACGGAAGCGCCGATGAGATTTCTTTACATTTGGAAAACGCATATTCTTCCTCCGGCGTTGTAAGTCTGGACGGTTCGATTTTGGACGAAGCTTTTGACAATTTCAACGCTAAGTTTGACGCTCAATTCGGCGGATTCGGAAACGCTCCGAAATTTCCGTCGCCTCACAATTTAATGTTCCTTTTGCGCTATTGGAAAAGTTCGGGCAATGAGAAATCTTTGAAAATGGTTGAAAAGACTTTAACTGAAATGCGTAAAGGAGGAATTTTTGACCGCGTCGGTTTCGGTTTTCACCGTTATTCAACCGACAGGGAATGGACTCTTCCCCATTTTGAAAAAATGCTTTACGATCAGGCAATGCTTGCGTCCGCTTATACGGAACTCTTTCAGATAACAAAAAATAATGATTTCAAAAAGACTGCGGAAGAAATTTTTACTTACGTTTTACGCGATATGACCTCGCCCGAAGGCGGATTCTTTTCCGCTGAAGACGCGGACAGCGACGGGGAAGAAGGAAAGTTCTACGTCTGGACTGCGCAAGAGATTGACCGTCTGCTTCCGTCCGAAGATTCGGAAATATTTAAGTTTTATTTCAACGTAAAAAAAGCCGGTAACTTCCGCGACGAAGCCGCAAGAAAACCAACCGGCAATAATATTCTTTATGTCGGAAAATCCGTTTCCGAAACGGCGGATAGTTTCGGGAAAACAGAAGAGGAAATTACCGGCGCGCTCGAAAGATCAAGAGAAATTATTTTCAAAGCAAGAGAGAAAAGAATTCATCCTTCCAAAGACGATAAAATTCTAACCGACTGGAACGGCTTGATGATATCTGCGCTGGCAAAAGCGGGAAAGATTTTCGACGAGCCGAAATATATCCAAGCCGCAGAAAGATGCGCGTCTTTTATCTCGGGAAAATTAACAAACGAGAACGGCTCCATTCTTCATCGATACAGAGAGGGCGAAGCCGCTATTGACGGTTATATCGACGATTACGCATTCCTCGCTCAAGGATTAACCGAGCTTTACGAAGCTACGTTCGAACTGAATTATTTGATACGCGCGAAGGAATTGACTGATTTCGCAATCGCTAATTTTTGGGACGAGGAAAACGGCGGTTTCTTTTTTACTCGCAATAACGGCGAAAAATTACCGGCGAGAAGCAAAGATTTTTACGACGGCGCAATCCCTTCCGGAAATTCCGTTATGCTTTTGAACTTAATAAAAACCGGACGCTTCACGGCAAAAGAGAAATACGAAACTTACGCCGATAAATTAGTAGGGGCTTTTTCTGCAAGCGTTAAACGAAATCCAACAGCTTACGGACAATTTCTTTCCGGATTCGATTTTCTCGCTAACCAAAGTTTCGAAATAATTATCGTCGCCGAACAGAACGACGATAGAGTGCGGCAGATATCAAAAGTATTAGAATCGGTATTTGTTCCAAACAAAGTTGCGCTCTTTTTACCAACCGGCGAAAAAGAAACCGTAAATTCATTTGCGCCCTTTACAAAGGACTACGAAACTCTTAACGACAAGCCGACGATTTACGTCTGCCGAAATTACTCATGCGCCCTTCCCACGAACGACGCGGAGAAGATGCTGGAGCTTTTGAAACAATAATCCGGAAATGGAAGTCGGAAAATAACGCGGGAATTTGTAAAGATAAAGTTTGGAAGTTAACATAAGAAAAAGAATAAACTGTGAATATTATTGAACGATTTTGGTTTTTCCTCCATCTCGCTTAACTAAAAACCAAAGAAGGACAAACGAATCTTTCTCTCAAAAAACCGTTTTAATTCGCATATTTACATTCTTAAAATCAACATTGTCCAGACTCGGACAGATCAACAACCATTCGCCGCGCCGGGTTTTATCCGAATATGAAGCGCTATTTTTATCGTCTCTTGGAATATAACTTATCATAAATTAAATATTTCCGTTCAACATCCGATAATACAATCATATAAACAATGGTATTTTATAATTATAAGATATTCTCCCCAACAAATAAATTAGGGAAGGGAATTGATAATTGCCTTTTTGCCCGTAGCAAAGGATGATAATCATAAATATTAAATATGGGAAATAATAGTCTCGATAATATCGCATCAAGAATGATTTTGGAAGTTCCGACGCTTTCGCTGATGGGAACGCAAACAGTTTCCAGCTTACAAATAGAAGGTAGATTATATTTTTTTAGCATAGAAAAATTGCCTGTTGTCAATAGAATTATACCAAAAGACACAATAATCATTTCTGAAAAATTCGGCGAACCGACTGATAACAAAACGGAAGTGCAATTATCTGAGATTAGCGAAAATTTTTATAAACGCGGCAATTGCTATTACAATTACTTAGAAGGATTTTTAATCTTTGAAAACAATTCATATCGGATTTTACCGGTTATAAAAGACGCTTCATTTACAGTAACTATAAGTAATGATGCAATGAGCGTAAGCTGTAATTTTTTTCCGCCGGCTAAGGGAAGCAAGAATCTCACAATAGATAGAATTAAAAAAGAATTAATAAAACTTAAGATTACTGCAAATCCGGATAAAAAAATACTGAGAGATGTTTTACTCAAGCTGGAACAATCAGGTCAGCCGATTTATGACGTTGTAATTGCCAGAGGCTCCGAACCGAAACCAGGCAAAAACGGAAGAGTGGATTATCTTGTTGATACAGAAAACAGCAGCGGTCCGTCGCTTACGGAAAATGGAAGAGTAGATTTCTATAATCTCAATAAAATTCATTCCGTAGCCCAAAATCAAAAATTAGCGATAGTCCATCCGCCAACTCAAGGGAAACCCGGGGTGGATGTGTTCGGAAAAGTCATTCCTTGCGAAGCCGTAAAAAAAATCGACAATCCAAAAGGCGCAAATACTTATTTCGACGAGAGAGCGCCCAATATACTCTTATCAAAGATTGATGGTTTTATCGCTAAAATTGGGGGCAAATTATCAGTCTCGGGGGAATACAATGTGCGGGGAAACGTTGATTTTCATACCGGCAATATTACCAGTAAAGCCGCCGTGAATATAAACGGCGACGTGAAGAGCGGCTTCAAATTGGACGTTGACAAAAGCATTATAATCAACGGATTTGTAAACGACGCCGACATAAAATCACAAGGAACAATTTCATTATCGGGGGGATTTGGCGGAAGCGGGAAAGGGAAAATAACCGCCGCCGGTAATGTGAGCTTGAAATTTATAAGAAATCAAACGATCTACTCTCATGCCGATATAATCATTACGAAGGAGGCGGTTGACGCAAATCTATATGCAAAGGGAAATATTATCTCGCCGACCGGACAAACCGTAATTATTGGCGGTACAACTGTCGCCGGAAAAGACGTTGAAGTAAAAACGCTTGGAAATAAATCCGGTATAATAACTAAAATTGTAATAGGATTCGATTTTGAGATGATTGATAAGTATAATTCTTTATTGCTGAAAATCAAAGAGCTGAGAAAAAAAATCAATGATAAAGAGTTTAGGATACGACAATATTCAAATATTAAAAATTTAACTAATTCATCAAAAAAAAAATTAACCGTAATAATTACAGAATATAAAAAAATGCAGGATTCTTTAACCGAGCTTAAAAAAGAACGAGATAGAATGGATTCAATTATAAAAGCCCCGTCCCAATCAAAAGTTAAAGTATTAGGATTCGCATATCCCGGCGTGGAGATATTGATAAAGAATACATCGTATAAAGTAACGGAGAAAATTTATAAAAAGACTTTTAAACTCTCTGAAACGGACAAAAAAATGGTTGATCTGATATAAAATATTTCATCCCGCCGGAATAGGATTACTTGAATAAGTTTTTACACAGCGTCCGGCACAAATAACGTTGACTTTTTTCAGGCGACGTAACTTCTTAGCCGCCGACTTCCGGTTTGTGATTTCTATTTCATCAGCATCGCTTTTCTGCTTTCGCTGAATTGTCCGGCGCGCAATTGATAAATGTATATCCCCGAAGTAAGGCGACCGGCGTCAAATTTCACTTCGTATTTTCCCGAAGATTGCTTTTTGTTTACAAGCGTCAAAATTTCACGACCGAGTAAGTCGTAGATCCGTAGCGTTACAAACCCCGCTTCCGGCAGTTCGTATTTTATTGTTGTACTGGGGTTAAACGGATTCGGATAATTTTGACGCAGCTTAAATTGACTCGGTAAATTTTCATCGTCTTCCGCCGCCAAAACGTTGTCGTTCGGTTGGCGCGGCGTCGGCGACATAAAGCGCCAACTCTCTTCCGCGTCGGGATAACGACCGTATGAAATATCCGCCGTTTGAGCGGGAAAAGTAACCGAATCGATTACGGTAACTCCGTCCGACGCGACAAGCGCGAGAAATTCGCCGTTTGCGCTTAGTTTAAAATTCGTATGCAACCCTGATTGATTCTCGTCTTCGTCGCACCAAATCAAAAGATGCTCTTCCGGTTGGATCGTTGTTCCTTCAGGGAAACTCCACTTAGTTAGATTCGTTTTCTTGTCGGTTAAATAACTTCCGCTTAAATCGATTGTTTCCCAAGTCGGGTTAAAAATTTCAAGCCAATCGTCAAACTCTCCGTCTTGATCGGCAAGCGTCGTGTCGTTCTTCGCGAGAAGTTCGTTTATTTTTAGATTGCTTACATTCGCCGATGGGGAAGATACGGTAATATATTTCGTTCGGGGAAAATCGAAAACGTTCCCTTCGCCGTCAATAGCGTAAACTTTGAACTTTACTGATTTGCCTTCTCCGAGCGGATGAAGATTTCCTTTCCACAAATCGCTTTCTTCAACCCGTTTCGTTCCTTCAACCGGAGAATAAGTCATCGGTTCGTCAATAATTGTAGGAAGCATAGGATATTGATATTTTATTCCGACGGCGGAAATTTCGTCGTTATCAAAAACCGAGGCGGAAATATAAATCGTGTCTTCCGGCTGAGGATTTTCCGGAAAAACTTTTATATCGTAAACTATCGGATCCGCTTCAACGTAATTCAACATTGCCGGCAGCGATTGATTGCGAACCGAAATAAATTCCTGTAGCCCGCGCTTTACGTGCTGATTTGAATATCCATCGAGCGAATACGAATTATTAAAATCGTCCATCGTAAAACCGTAATCCAACGTTCTGTAATAATCGTCTTCCGCAAAAGGC
Source organism: Chlorobiota bacterium (assembly GCA_013151245.1). GTDB lineage: Bacteria > Bacteroidota > Ignavibacteria > Ignavibacteriales > Melioribacteraceae > JAADIR01. The sequence goes on along the minus strand of JAADIR010000108.1, from coordinate 8,808 downwards.
GTAATCATATCTTTGATTAAATAAATCGGATAGCCGAGATTTGAAATGTTCACGACATTATCGTTGTAAAATTCAAGGAAATGCGTAAACAGATTTCTATATTGATTGTTGTTCAAAAGCCGCTCGGCAAGCGGGCGCGAGCCGTCCGCTACTTTCGGAAAATCGTAAGGATTTGCGTTCGCCCAATCGACTTCGAACCAATCGATTCCGAAAGTGTTGTCGTAATCGTAAGGAATTAAATGAAATATATTTTCCTTCGGTTCGAAATAGAGATAATAATTATTCATCAGCGAGCGGTAATCGTCCCAGCTTCCCAAAAGAACGTCCATCGCAAAATATTGCAATACTTCCTTAATGTTTAGAAACGATTCGAGCGAATCGGGAAGCTCGTCGTCCGGAGTTAGATTAATAATTGAAATTAACTTCGCCAGCGGCGCGTAATCAAATTCTTCTTTGTTTGTTTTCAATTCATACGGTCTGTCGTTTTCGGCGTAAGGATAGTAATCTTCCGGATCCGGCCCGCGGTAAGTCAAATCGGCGGGATAAAGACATTTCCACAAGTTGCCGGAATCGTCGTCGTAATTTTTGGCGACAAATTCTTCGTCGATATGCTCGACCGAAATATAGAGTCCGTAATACTCTCCGTTGACGTAAACCGCGATATGAGCCGCTCTGCTTGCGGTCATCCCGATTTCGCCGAATAAATCCCAACACAATTTGCTTCTGATAATTGAAGGATCGTTATGCTCGCCGTTCAAATTTAATTTTTCCACGCCGTAAAATTTTCTTCCCTTGAAAAAAGTATTGAACGAAACTTTGAACGATTTTTTCTGCGCTTCCCGAGACGTGTTTCCGCGAAGACGAAAACCTACGGAATCGACGTATTCGTCAATCCATTTGTTTTTAAAATGAACGTTCGCGACGCGCATTGAATCGCTTTGCGGATGCTCGTAAATCCACGCCAGCGCGACGGTGTCGATTGTGATTTCAATGCTTCCGACTTCCGAATCGTCGTAAAGCTTGTAACTCTCGTCCGTTTGAGCAAACAGAGAAAGCGCGGCGGAGAATAAAAGGAGAACTGTTATTAAGTTTTTCATTTTCAATAATGTTTTATAATTCTTTATTAAAATACATGAACTGAAGTTAAGAAAGAAAAAATATTTGCGCAATCTAAATAATTCGCAGATTGACCGTCCCGATTCATCGGGATTAAGCAATCTGCGTTACGGCGATTGTAACACAGATTGCTTAGCGAAGCGGGCAATCTGTGAGCCCCAAAACCGTGAATGAACTTAGCATAACGGAAACAATTAAGTTAAACCGCAAAAGCAAACTGCAGATTTTTGATTATTTGAATAACGAATAATGATTAACGAATTTCGATTTGCGAAGGAAAAAAATCTAAAAATAATGCAAAATAAAAACGCGTCGTCGCGAGGAGTCCGCCGTCGTCGCAATGACGGATTATAAAACGGAAAACCGTAAAACCCAAAAGAGTTTGAGAAGCGCATAACTTTAAATCTCAGATTGACTGCGCTTTAATAAATTCCCTCTTCCGTTTTTCGTCTTACGTTTCCCGTTTCTCGTCTAACGTTTTGCCTCTGAAAAGGATTTTGCACAATCCCCGTCTCTTACCTCTCCCCTCTAACCTCTTCCCCTTTATAAGCATTTATTTCTTAAATTTGTCAAATTAAAAACGAAAGAAAGGCAGCTATGTTTATTGACACGCACGCGCATCTGTTTTATCCTAACTTTAACGACGACGTTGACGAAGTAATCAAACGCGCGAAAGATTCCGGCGTTGATTACATTCTCGTTCCGGCGACCGATTTGGCGTCTTCGGCGCAGGCAATTCAACTCGCGGAAAAATATGATTTTATTTTCGCTTCGGTCGGAATTCACCCGCACGACACGGCGGAGTGGGAAGATTCACTAATCGATCAATTAAGAGAAATGGCTCAACACGAGAAAGTCCGCGCCATCGGCGAAATCGGTCTTGATTATTATTACGACTTTTCGCCGCGCGAAAAACAGCTCGTCGCGTACGAAGCGCAAATAAAGTTGGCGCTGGAGCTTGAGCTTCCTATTATCGTTCACAACCGCGACTCAAACGACGACATAATGGAATTCGCCCGCAAATATAAAGAGACGCCGCTGAGGGCGCAATATCACTGCTTCGCCGGTTCGCTGAAAGACGCGCGGGAATTGATTGAGATGGGACATTTCATTTCTTTCACCGGAAATATCACTTTCAAAAAAGCCGACACGCTTCGGAACGTCGTTAAGGGAATTGACAGCGAAAATATGCTGATCGAAACCGACTCGCCTTTCCTTACGCCGGTTCCGCACCGCGGTAAAAGGAACGAACCTTCAAACGTAAAATACGTCGCCGAAAAAATCGCGGAGCTTCACGGTCTGCGGACGGAAGATATCGCGCGGACGACTTCTTACAACGCTTTTAAACTTTACGGAATCGGAGAAAAACCAATGTTAAGCTACGCGTATCAAATCGGAAATTCGCTTTATATAAACGTAACCAACAGATGCAACGCCGATTGCGTTTTCTGCGACAGAAAAGGAGACGCGGTAATTAAAGGTTATAATTTGAAAATGAGCAAAGACGAAGAGCCGCCGGCGGAAAAGTATATTGAAGAAATCGGCGACCCGACTCAATATGACGAAATTGTTTTTTGCGGATACGGCGAACCGACAATCCGGTGGGACGTCGTTAAAGAAGTCGCCAAATACGTTAAAGAAAAAGGGGGCGGAACCCGCATGAACACCGACGGTCACGGAAACGTAATAAACAAGCGAGATATTACGCCTGAGATGAAAGACTTGCTCGACACGGTTTCAATCAGTTTGAATTCAACCGATCCGAAGCAATACGCAAAGCTGATGCGCGTTGACGAAAAGATGCACGCCGAAATGCTTGACTTTGCAAAGAAAGCGAAAGGATACACGCATGTCGTAATGTCAATTGTGGGATTGAGTTCCGTCGATACGGAAAAGGCGAAAGAATTTGTAACTAAAGAATTGGGAGTCGATTTCAGGGAAAGAGAATATTTCTAACCGATGAATTTCTTTTTCAAAATATTATTGGTCGCGCTTTTTGTTTCGGCGCAGCTTACGGCTCAGGTTTCTTTTGTAAAAGCGAAGAAAAAAATCGAACTGCTCGGAAAGGAAAAATTTTTCGAGAGCGCGCTTCTTGCCGTAAGCGCGTACGATTTGACGGCGCGCAAAACTATCGTTAATCTGAATTCGAAAAAACTTCTTCATCCGGCTTCAAACGAAAAGCTGATAACGACCGCCGCCGCTCTGCTTTATCTCGGCGAAGATTATTCATTTAAAACGTCTTTTTATTATTCAGGTTTTCTCAAAGATTCCGTTTGTTACGGCGATTTATACGTCAAAGGAGGCGGCGATCCCGATTTGACGATTGACGAACTCGATTCGCTCGTAACCGAAATTAAAAGCGCCGGCATTCGCGCCGTTACGGGAAGTCTTTACGGAGACGTCTCGCTGTTCGATTCGACTTACTGGGGCGAAGGATGGATGTGGGACGACGAGCCGGGAATTTCGGCGCCCTTTCTTACGCCGCTTATCGTTAACGGCGCGGGAATAAGAATTTACTACGCGCCGACCGCCGTTAATGCGCCGCCTAAAATCACTCTTGAACCGGACGTCGATTTTTTCTCGATTGACAACAGAGCTTTGACGGTTGACGCCGACACGTCCGATTTGACAATCACGCGCGGATGGATGTCCCACAGCAACAATATAATAATCGAAGGAACTCTTTCGAAAAATTCGGGAATCGGTTATGAAGAAATTTCCCTTTTCAAACCGGGATTTTTCTTCCTTTCGTTAATGAGAGAATCGTTGGAGAAAAACGGAATAGCTTTCGGCGGAATAACCGACACGGCGACGCTTCCGCAAAACGCCGTTGAAATTTTTACGTTCTCGCGTCCGTTGAAAAACGTTCTTCCCAATATGAACAAAGAGAGCGACAATCTTTCCGCGGAAGCGGTTTTTCTTCAGCTCGGCTACGCAAAATACGGAGCGCCGGCTAACGCGGGAAAAAGCGTTAAAGTAATTGAAGAGTTAATAACGCAAATCGGTTTGAACCCGAAAGATTACAGAATTGCCGACGGTTCCGGACTTTCGCATTACAATCTCGTGTCAACGGAACTGATGTTGAATCTGTTAACCTATCTTTATCTGAATAAACCGGAAGAATATGAAACTTTTTACAATTCCCTTGCAATAGGCGGAGTTGACGGCACTTTGAGCGCGAGAATGTTCGCGAAAGAAATTTTAGGCAACGTTCGCGCAAAAACGGGAACGCTCAGCGGAATAAGTACGCTGTCGGGTTATCTTACAACGCAGGGGAATCATAAAATAGCTTTTTCTATTTTCATTCAAAACTTTGTGGAACAATACGGCGCGGCTAGAAGTTATCAGGATAGAATATGCAAAATACTTTCTCTAATGAAATAAAAAAATAGAACGCTGATTACGCAGATTTTTTATGATTAAATCTGATCGGCGAAAATCATAATTAATCATAAAAAATCAGCGTCCTATTTCTTAATCAACAAACAACAAAGTTACATCATGAAAAACTTCGACAAATTTGAAATAACCGCTTCGCCGTTTAATCCCGATTTGATCGGAGGCGTTTTGTGGCAGCTTCCCATTTTGGGAATTACGGAGGAAGATGATAAATTAATCGTTTATTCCGAAAGCGGAAAAGTCACGCAATTTCAATTGAAAGAAATTCTTTTAACTCTTGTTAAACAAAATCTTATTGAATCTTTTTTTGCGACGTCGCAGGAAATTGAAGACCGAAATTGGAATGAAGAATGGGAGAAGAAAACTCCGGTAATCGAAATTTCAGAAAAGATCGTCATAAAACCCTCTTTCAAAAATTATAAAAACGACGACGGCAAAATCGTAATTGAGATCGATCCGAAAATGTCTTTCGGAACGGGCGAACATGAAACGACCCGCTTGACGATGAAGATGTTGGAAAAATATATCGCGCCGGATTTGCGGATACTCGACGTGGGAACGGGAACGGGAATCCTCGCCATCGCCGCGGCTAAATTGGCTCCGCAAAAGTTTGTGTTGGGAATTGACAACGACGAATGGTGCGAACTGAACGGAAACGAAAACGTAAAAGCAAACAAAGTTGACGACGTTGTGAAAATCAAACTTGCCGAAACCGGCGAAATTGAAGATAAAGATTTTGATATGGTTTTAGCGAACATCAACAAAAACGTTTTGAAGTCGATCGCCGAACATGTTTCAACCAAATTAAAAACCGGCGGACATATTATTCTTTCGGGATTGTTGACCGTTGACGAAGAAGAAATCATTTCACTTTATGCAAAATTCAATTGCCGATTTGAAGATAAATCGGTTATGAACGAATGGAGCGCTCTTTCTTTCATGAAAGAATGAAAAAGGGTTCCGCTGAAACGAAACCCCGTAAAAATTACTATCCCAAAAGTTTATCTAAAATTGAAATTAGTTGTTTGTTTTCCGCTTGAGTCAACTTATTGCTCACTCCCGCCAACCGATTTAAGTAATCGGGAAGAACTTTTGTGACTTTGTCTTTTCCTTTGCTTGTCAGTTCGGCTAAAACAACTCTCCTGTCTTCGCGGGAATTCACTCTTTTTACGTAATTCATTTTTTCAAGATTGTCGATTATACAAGTTATGTTTGCTCCGGTTACCATCAATTCCTCGCTGATTCTTTTCAGGGGAATGGGACCGTTAGTATGAATAACCAACAGCGAATCAAACTGCGGCGCGGTTAAATCAAACTTCAGCAATTCTTTGGAATTTGCCTTCCGGAAAAGATCGTTAACCTTTGCGACTTTCGACGCAATAACCATTGCATTTGACTTCTTATTGTTTCCGGCCATTATATACTCCGATTTATTTTAAATACTAAACTTTATTTACAGATATATATTCGGAAATAATTGTTAAATATTTAATCAAATATGAAAATATTTTAACTTTTCCTTCTTTAAATTAAAACTAATACGAACGCTTTGTTCCCAAAATATAAATAATGAAAGCGTCAACTACACGTAATTAAATTGTTTCCTTTTTATTATCTTTATTTTTATGAAATTTTAATTCTTGTATTTTCGATAAATTGACAGACGTAAAGTAATTGATTAATAAAGATAAAATAGTTCAAACTTTTAATAACGGCGCTCAACGTCTTTTAGCGGGGTTGGTTCCTACGGAAGAAAGACGTTTAATCAGCGTTGCCGTTGAAATAGAAAAGATAAACTTTAGGAACTTAACCGACTATTTTTCCGCAAAGAAAGAGACCTTTTTATTTTGGGAACGGCGGGAATCCGCTTATTCTTTTCTCGGCGTCGGTTCGCTTTTTACCGCCGCGGCCGACGGAAACAACAGAACAAAACAGACGGAACGGCAAATTGAAGAATTACGCGACGGATTTATAAATAATTGGGATGAATTCAATCTCGAAAGCCTTCCTTTAATCCTCGGCGGAATGAAATTTTCCGCTAATCATACAAGCGAACTTTGGAATGATTTTCACGATTCCGAATGGTTCATTCCCGACTTTTTGCTTTTTTCAAGCGGCGGCAAAACATTTCTGATTCACAATTTTTTTTATTGTCTGAAATCGGAAAACCGCTTCGTCGAAAATGTTGAAGAATTTTTAAATGGACTTATTACGTCGGCGCCGGCATTAAAAAGCGGCGACGAATTTTTGATCGTTGATTCTAATGAAGAAGACGCAAGCGAGAAAAACGAATGGGTTGAAAAGGTTGAGCGCACGCTTGAAGAGATAAGAAAAGGGATTTTCACAAAGATAGTCCTTTCGCGGAGCATCTCGCTGAAATTTGACGGTTCGCCGAATTTATCGCCGCTTCTTGCCGAGCTCTCAGAGAAATATCCGCGCTGTTTTATATTTGCGTTTCACAAAAACGATTCGACTTTTTTCGGAGCTTCGCCTGAAAGACTTGCAAAGCTGCATAACGGAATAATAGAAGCCGACGCGCTCGCCGGTTCCCTTCCGCGCGGTAAAACTCCGGAAGAGGACAAGCGTCTTGAAGAAGAACTTCTAAACAGCAAGAAAAATTTGGCGGAACAAAACGTCGTGGTTGAATTCATAGCCGAATCATTTTCCGATTTCACAAGCGACATTGAATACAGCAAAGAACCGATAGTTAGAAAACTTCCGAACATCCAGCATCTTTGGACTCCGATAAAAGCGAAGCTAACCGAAGGACAAAACGTTTTTTCAATTTTAAAGACAATTCATCCGACGCCCGCTATCTGCGGTTCGCCGTGGACGGTTGCGCTCGATTCCATAATCAAAACCGAAAACTACGATCGCGGACTCTTTGCCGGCATCGTCGGCTGGTTCAATTTCAACAACGAAGGAGAATTCGCCGTTTCAATTCGCTCGGCTATCGTTAAAGGAGAAGAGCTGCACGCTTTTGCAGGCTGCGGCATCGTTGAAGGCTCCGACCCGATTTTGGAATATGAAGAGACAAAATTGAAACTGAAACCGATTTTGTCCCTGTTCAAATATGAAACCGCAAATAAATCATAATATTTTTTGGGCTGAAACGACCGTAAAATTACTCGCATCGCTCGGCGTTAAAAACGCCGTTATCTCGCCCGGGTCCCGAAGCGCTCCGTTTGTGTTCGCATTTTCAAAAAGTAAAAAGATTAAAAAGACCGTCGTTATTGACGAACGGGATAACGGATTCTTCGCGCTCGGTCTGGCAAAGGCTTCCGGCGTTCCCACGGCAATAGTAACGACCTCCGGCACAGCCGTCGCCGAACTTTATCCCGCCGTTATTGAAGCGTTCAACAGTCGAACGCCGCTGATTGTTATCACTTCGGACAGACCGGAATATCTTTACGGAACCGGCGCAAATCAGACGATTAACCAAATCGACATTTATAAAAATCATATTAGAAAGTTTTTCGATTTCGACGTTACGAAGCCGAATAAAAAGAAAATCGCTAAATTGAAGAAAGACGTTTTCGACGCGTTTGAAACGGCGTCCGTAAAAGACGCCGGTCCCGTTCATTTGAATTTTCATTTTGAAAAACCTTTTGAGCCGGAATCTTTCACGACAACCATTTCCAACGAGCTTCGTAGCTTGGCTTTTTCCAACGAAAGAAAAATTAACAACGCCCGAAAGAAAGGCGGACAAAATCGCTCGTCCGCTTTGGCGGGAAAAATAGCGAAATGCGAAAACGGAATTATTCTCGTCGGCGGCGGTCGCTATTCGAAGGAAGATATTCAAAGCGTTTTGAAATTTTCAGAACTCGTCAAATATCCGATTTTTGCCGACGGAACTTCCCCGTTCAGATTTCTTCCCCGCAAACGGAAAAACATTTTTGTAAATCAAACCGCTTTTTTGAAGAGCCGGAAAATCAATCCGGAAATAATAATTCAATTCGGAACGGCGCCGACTTCGAACGTTCTTCTTTCATTCTTCAAAGAATCGAAAGCGGAAAAGTTCGTCGTCAATCCGTTCGGCGACTTGAACGATCCTTCAAGAACGGCGACAAGCATTATCCGCGCCGGTTTTTCCGATTTCGCGGAAGAAATAATTGTCAATCTAAAATGTTTGAACTTTAAGAGAATCGGAAGCGGTTGGTTAAATCGGTTGGCGCAAATTGAAAAAACCGCCGGTGAATTGAAAGAGGAAATAATTGAAAACGCTTCCTTCCCTTTTGAAGGAAAAGTAATAATAGAATTGATGAAAAGCATTCCGAGCGGTTCGAATCTTTT
>JAADIR010000182.1 GCA_013151245.1 Chlorobiota bacterium | reverse complement strand
TACCGTAAAAACAACGCGCCGCGCAAGCTGAAGCTTGCGGTTACATTTTTCTTCTTCCCTCTATCTTCTTACCTCTTACATAGCGCCGCAGATTGCCCGTTCCGATTTATCGGGACTAAGCAATCTACGTTACGTTCATTCCGCAATGACGCAGAATTTTCGTTTTTCGTTTCGAGTCTTTAGTTTCAACGTCTCCCGTTTTACGTTTCAACGTTTTTCGTTTCCGCGTTACATCGATAAAAAAATAAAAAATATTATTGCATCAAACGTTAATTTTGATAATATTCAATTGAAAAAAGAGAGAGTTTGAGATGAAAAATATTTTAAGCGCAATCGACTTTTCGCCGATAACGGCAAAAGTTTTAGAATACACAAAAAAAATAGCCGCCGCCGGCAACGGAAAAATAAGACTTCTCCACGTCGCCGAACCGCCTCCGGAATTTTTAGGCGAGGAGTTCGGACCTCCGGTTGAGAGGGACCTTCGCGCGGAAAAGATGAAGAAACATCATAAAAAATTAGATGAAATTGCGGAAACTCTAACGGGCGAAGGCTTTGACGTAAAGCCGATAATCGTTCAAGGTTCAACGGTAGAAACTATTCTTGAGCAGGCGAAAAAATCCGAATCCGATATTATAATACTCGGTTCCCACGGGAAAGGACCGTTTGCGAAGATGGTAATGGGCAGCGTAACCGAAGGAGTAATTCATAAATCAAGAATTCCGGTATTGATTATTCCTCATTCGCTTGAAGAAACGGTCGGCAATCAATAACTAATAAATGTTCCACTTGCGATGTTTGAGAACTTCTCCGTTGTAGGGGGAAATCATTATCTCTTCTCCCGAAGCTTTGTAATTCCGCTTCGTCCCCCTTTCGCTTGTTGTTGAAAGAATATGCCAGATGTACATATTCAGCTCCGGCGACCAGCGGAACGCCGCGTCCCACGGGCGAATTCCCTTTATCAGTCCCGCGTCTTTAGCAATGGTAAGCGCTTCCTGTTTATTGATGTTGAACTCGCACGTTTCCGGCATTGTTTTGCATTGCGGAATGCCGTACTGTTCGTAGTTTTCTAAAACTTTTCCTTTTAAATCGAGATAAAAATAGACGTCGCCGTAAACATAAGGTCTTGCGGGATCCGTCAAAGTATAATGAACTTCGTATTTTCCGTCCAGCGCTTTAGCTTTTGTGTAATCGCGGTAAAAATATTCTTCAAAAAATTTCTCTCCGGTTTTCGACGAAAGATAAATATCCGCTTGGGAGTATATTAGATTAGGCACGCCGGAAACGTTTTCCCGCTTCGAACATTTGGGGCAGGAGCATGAAAGCGCGCCGAATATTACTACCGCGGACAAAAATATTTTTAACATTTTAGTTCTCACAAAACCTCCAAAAGCATTATATTAAAATCATAAATATTCGATTAAAAGTTAAAATAATTTTTTTTTTAATACCATTTTTTTATTTTCGCTAAAGAATTATTTAAGCGTTCCGATAGTATGGTATAAAATTTAAGGATATCATTAAAATGACTGACGAAAAAAGAAAACCTAAGTTATTGATTGTAGAAGACGATTACGAAAACCAGCGTTTTTTGCAAATATTTTTGAAGAGAACTTTTGAACTCGATTTATGCGACAATTCCGAAGATTTTTATGATAGGATAAACAAAACTAAATTTGATATTATTTTAATGGATATCTCATTACGCGGCAACAAGGACGGACTTCAGCTGACAAAAGAAATCAGAGAAAGAGAAGACTATAAAGACGTTCCCGTTGTCGGGCTTTCCGCTCATGCGTTTCAACGAGATAAAGAAAACGCCCAAAAAGCCGGCGTTGACGTCTTTCTAACTAAGCCGGTTCAAAACGACGTGCTCTATTCGGCTTTGGTTGACACTTTAAAAGATAAAACGGGAATTGAAGTTTAATTTTTTTTTTGCGTTTTATTTGTAACATTCCTCCCTGTAATTACGTCAAATAATTATATTCTTAAATTAATTTGAGGGGGAAATGAAAACTCTTTTTTCTTTTTCTATCGTCGTCCTTTTAACAGTTTCCTCAATAAACGCGCAAAGTTCGGATTGGGGCGAAGGGGCAAAAGATTTTTACGACCAATGGAGCGACGACTATCGTCCGTGGATTGAACTAAACTACGGCGCCGGCAATCTTAAGCAAAACGATTATTCGGGGTTTTTTCAACCGGTCGGTCAAGCGCAGATCAAACTCGGATATTCGTCAATAACGGCGGACGAAGATAATATACTCGACGAAAATACCGACTTCATTTTCTTTTCTATGCTTTCCGATAGATACAAACTTTCTACTCCGTCAGGAAACGACGCGCGCTCCGATTCGTGGCAGTTGGGGTTCGGATTTAGAAACGGCTTCGGCTACGACGTCGGATCGTTCTCAATTTCCCCTTATAATCAACGCGGCGCAATCTGGTCGATGCTCGACGTTACGGATCATTATTACAGAGACGTAATTGATAATCCGGGCGACAGACTAGATCCGGAAAGCGGCGATTTCAGCGCCGAAGCAAATATGCTTAACCGGTACGACGGAACTTTTCGGTTCGGATTGATGCAGGAAGCCGGAATTAATTTTTACGTTTCGCAGTTTATCGGTTTCGGAGTCGGTTACGAATTCAATACGATTTTCCCGCGCGTTCTTTTCTGGAAAGCCGGCGCAAGTTTGCTTCTGCACGAAGTGGCGCAAGGTTCGGTTACGTATTTCATACAGGAAATTATGGATTCTTCCCCAACAGCCGGACCGATAGTCTATTTTCTTTTGAAGAACGGTCTATCTTATGCCTACTACTCGTTAACAAAAAAATATTCAAACTGGCCGTTTAATACTGAAACGCCGATAACTTACGAAACGCTGAAATTCAATATCAGTTTTGCTTTCTAATTAAATTGAAACTATTTTTGTGTATTAAATAATGCGGCAAATTCTGCCGCATTTTTTTTATTATTAAAAGAAAGATTTTAATGAAGAAAAAAAATAAAATAGAACTGATTTCGCTCGGTTGTTCGAAAAATACGGTGGACGGCGAACGCTTGATGAAGCAGCTTGAATTAAACGATTTCGAATTTGTCGATAATTCAAAAGACGCGGAATCGGTTATCATCAACACGTGCGGATTTATCGAACCCGCTAAAGAAGAATCAGTCAATACGATTTTGGAAGCCGTTGCGCTGAAGAAAAAAGGGGAAATTAAAAAAGTGATTGTCGCCGGATGTCTTTCCGAACGATATATGGAAGATTTGAAAAAAGAGATTCCCGAAGTTGACGCTTTTTACGGCGCGGAACAATATGAAGAAATAGTCCGCGGTCTCGGCGGCAATTTGAAAAAAAATCTTCTTGGCGAAAGAGTTTTAACGACGCCTAATCATTACGCGTATCTCAAAATTTCGGAAGGGTGCGACAACCCGTGTTCGTTCTGCGCCATTCCGTTGATTCGCGGGAAATACCGCTCGTTTAACGAAGAAAGACTTATCGGCGAAGCGGCGGCTTTGGCGAAAGAGGGAGTAAAGGAATTAATCTTAATCGGTCAGGACACAACCGATTTTGGAAAAGACTTTTACGGCAAAAGAACGCTTGCAGCGTTTATGAACAGACTTACGGAAATTGATGGAATCGAATGGGTGCGCCTGCTTTATGCTTATCCTTCGCACTTCCCGCAGAACATAATCGACCAAATAGCTTCGAACCCGAAAATTTGCAGTTACATTGATTTACCGCTTCAGCACATTTCGGACGACGTTCTTAAGTCGATGAGACGCGGAATTTCAAAACGAAAAACAATCGAGCTGATAGACAAACTGAAATCGGGAATTCCGAATCTTACTTTGAGAACGACGTTCATCGTCGGGTATCCTAACGAAACGGAAAAAGATTTTGATGAACTTTACAATTTCATCAAAGAAACGGAATTCGACCGCGTGGGTATTTTTGATTATTCGCGGGAAGAAGACACAACCGGTTATCCGCTCGGCGATTCTGTTCCGGCTGAAGAGAAAGAAAGAAGAAAAGCCGTTTTAATGGAACTGCAAAGGGAAATTTCGGCGAAGAAAAACGAAACTTTTGTAGGAAAAAAAATGAAAACGATAATCGACAGACTCGAAGGAGATTACTTTGTTGGAAGAACCGAGAGGGACGCTCCGGAGGTTGACGGCGAAGTTCTCGTAGAAAAAGACGTCCGTATTTCGAAGGGAAATTTTTATGACGTTGAAATTGTCGATTTTAATGATTATGATTTATTTGGAAGATTATCGTAAAAGGAGAAAACGAAATGCTCCGTATAAATTTAATTTTATTTTTCATGCTTATTCTTGCCGCGCAAACTTACGGGCAGGTGGAATATTCTCAAAGCGTTGGGAAGAACCTTTCGCAGCCGAAAGTTTACCTTGATTTCATTAATCGAAAAAGCGAAACCAAAGGGAAAACGGATTTATATTTTCTACTCGAAGTTCCTTACGCCAGCGTTCAATTCAAAAAAACGGGAAAAGGCTTTACGGCGAATTATCAAGTTGATTTAACTATTTATGATAGCCTGAAAAGCCGGATTGTCGTTGAAAAACTTTGGAGCGAAAAAATTGTCACGGATAAATATTCGGAAACTTATTCAAAGGAAAATCATTTTATCAGTTACAGAAAACTGACCCTTGCCCCGCTTAAATACCGCGTTGTTTGTTCGGTTGAGGACGAAACGTCGAAAGAGCCGATTGTTTTTGAAAGCGACGTCAGAGTCAGAAGCTTTTCCGATTCAATCGACGTCAGCGATATTCTTTTAATAAATAAAATAATTGAAGGGAAAAATGGGAGAGAAATTATTCCTAATATTTCTCACAATATGAAACCGGGCGCTTCGGTAACAATCAATTATGAACTCTATTCAAACATTGACAGAGCTGTAACAATAAATTACATCGTTCGCGAAATCAACAGAAATATTACGTCAACGCGAATGGTCTCCCGCAATATTAAAACCGGAACCAATATTATTGAAGAAGTCGTTGACGAAGTGAAATTGAAAATCGGGAATTACACAATGAATATTGTTATAGCCGACGAAAGCGGAAACGAACTTTGCAAACGGGCGATCAAATTCAGAGTGCAGCTGCCCGGAATTCCGCTTTCTCTCGACGCGCTCGATACTGCGATTGATCAGCTGGTTTATATTGCATCTGCTGACGAAATAGATTCGCTGAAGGAAGGGAAAAATTACGATGAAAAACTCAAAAAATTTCTTGCGTTCTGGAAAAAACGCGATCCCGATCCGAAATCGAGCAACAACGAAATGTTGAACGAATACTACCGCCGTATTGATTACGCCAACAAGCATTTCGAAGGATACTACGACGGCTGGAAAACCGATATGGGAATGGTTTACGTTACGCTTGGACCGCCCGACCAGGTTGAGCGCGAGCCGATGTCGATCGATTCGAAGCCGTATGAAATTTGGTATTATTATAATTTGAATAAGCAATTTGTTTTCGTTGACGATACGGGTTTCGGGGACTACAGACTTGTCAATCCTCAATACGGCGAATGGAACAGATACAGACCGTAAACTGTAATTGAGAATGGAAAATGGAGAATGGAGAATGGAGAATTTAAATTGGGAGTTGCAATAAAATCGTCCGTTCATTGTTTACGGGAAGAATTTTTAATTAGCGCTTTAAATGTTACGGATTTTAAAAAATGATTTTAACGGTTACTATTAACCCGCTTTTGGAACGAAGATTATTCTTCGACCGAATAAATCCGGAAGGCGAAAACCGCGCCGAGAAGGAACAATACGTCGCCGGCGGAAAGGGAATTAATATCAGCCGTCAATTGAACGTTCTGGGGATTAAAAATATTGCGCTTACTTTTCTCGGCGGTCCCACTTCAAAAATACTGCGTCAAACTTTAGCCGCCGAAGGAATTAATTACACGGCGGTTGCGATTCGAGACGATATGAGGACGGCGACGGCTATTTTTGACGGCGAAGGAAAACGCCGCGTTTCTTACTTTTCCCCAAATTTTGAAGTAACCGAAAAAGAGGTAAACGAATTCAAATCGAAACTTGCAAAGATGATTCCGAACGCTTCCCTTGTTGTTTTCGCCGGTTCCTCGCCCTCGCCGCTTGCGGACGAGATTTTTCCTTTTGGGATTGAGACCGCCGAAAAGGAAGACAAACCGGTTCTGCTGGATACTTACGGCGCGCATTTGGAAGAATGTTTGAAAAGAAAACCGTTTGCGCTGCACAATAATTTGAGCGAAATTAAAAAATCGTTAAATGTCGATCTAAACGACGAGGAAGCGATAAATGAATTTCTAATGAAACTTTACGCTAAAGGAGTTCGTCTTTCTTTTCTAACGAACGGGGCGGATTACGTTCGCGCCGCGAAGTTCGATTTTCATTACAGAGCAAAACCGCCGCAAATAAAGGAGATTGACGCGGTGGGCAGCGGAGACGCTTTTACGGCGGGGATTATCTACGGCTTGGAAAAATCGCTTGTATTCAAAGACTCGCTGAAATTTGCGGCTGCGCTAGGCGCGCTGAATGCCGCCGATATAAAAACTTGCGCCGCTCCAAAAGAAGAAGCGGAGAAATCCGCCGAAAAAATTTGCGTGGAAGAAATCGGCAAAAAAATGAAAATCATTGATGACTCGCCGAATTATTAAAATATCATTTTTTTTCTGCTTCCTTTTTTCATCGTTTATCTTTTCGCAAAAAATAGATAAAATTGAAGTCGCCGGAAATAAAGTATTTTCCGAATCCGAAATTATCGGCTGGAGCGGAATCGGGATCGGCTCAAAAGTTATTCCGGGATTGATTGACTCCGTAAAAAGAAATATCTCCTTCGCATTTGCAGATAGAGGTTATCTTCACCCCCGATTCGATTCGCTGAAACTATCATACCCGAAAGATACATCGAAAGCAAATTTGCTCGTTGCTCTTAACGAAGGAGAGCCGACGTTCATTCGCAATGTAGAGATTGACAGTCTCCACAGCGCCGATTCCGCGGAGATAGCCGATCGTTTCGTTTATCTTAAGGGACAAGTTTTTAATAAATTTGAGATAGAACGGCTGATCTCTGAAACATTAAGCTATTACGAAGAAAAATCTTTTCCGTTTGCCGCGGTGAAAATCAAATCGGTTTTTATAGATACGGCTAAAACGGATGACGAATATTTTACTGACCTTGTTTTGGAAGTAAGTTACGGGGTGAAAAGCAGAATTGATTCAATCGAAGTTATCGGCAACGACGATACTAAAGATTACGTTATCGTCCGCAGCGCAAGGGTTGAAAAGGGAGAGCCGTATTCGCAAAAGGAAATAGACGAAATTCCCAAACGGCTCAATCGTCTCCGTTTCTTCGAGCCGGTTCAAACGCCGAGTTTTTATTTCAACAATAAAGACGTCGGCATTCTTCAAATAAGGGTGAAGGAAAAAAGAACGAACAACTTCGACGGAATCATCGGATATATTCCCGCGGCAAATGAAAATGAGAGCGGATATGTGACCGGTTTTGTGAACGTCAGTCTCCGCAACCTTTTTGGAACGGGACGCGAATTGGCGTTCAAGTGGGAGCAGCTGGACAGATACTCGCAGACGCTTCAATTAAAATATTTGGAGCCGTGGCTTTTCGGTTATCCTTTTAATATCGGTTTCGGGCTATACCAGAGGAAGCAGGATACGACTTACGTGCAGAGAAAATTTAACGGGGAAGTTTCTTATCTTGCCACCGAGGAACTTTCCGCCTCGGTTACTTTCGGCGCGTCGTCAACAATTCCGACTGCTAGCGAAAACATTGTTTCTACGGTAAATAATTCGTCAACCTATTCGATTGGCGGAAACATTCTTTTTGATTCCCGCGACGACGTTTATGCGCCGACCGAGGGGCTTTTCTTTTTAACAAAGTACAGTTTCAATACGAAAAAATTTAACGGCGTAATTGCGCCCGGCGTTTCCGCCAAGCAGACGTTCCAGAAAATAGAAGCCGATTTCGGATTTTTCGTAGAGCCTTTTTTGCGAAACGTTATCGCCGTAAAAATTCACGCGCGCGAAATGAGAGGCGAAAATTTTGAAGTCAGCGATCTTTACCGGCTCGGCGGCAACAACACGCTGCGCGGCTACCGGGAAGATCAGTTCCTCGGCAACCGTATTTTATGGATGAATCTCGAATACAGATTTGCGCTTGCAAAACGGACTTACGTTTTCGGATTTTTCGATACGGGTTATTTTTTACGCGACGCAAACGAGATACTTCAAACGCCTCAAACGTCGGCGTGGAAATACGGCTACGGTTTCGGGATAAATCTTGAAACGGGAATCGGCGTCCTCGGCGTAAGCTACGCAGTAGGAGAAGACGACACGATAAGCGCCGGGAAAATTCACTTCGGATTGCTCGGAGGGTTTTAAAAACAATAGAACACAGATAACGCAGATGAAACGGATTTACGCGGATTTAAAATCCGTGATTATCCAAATAAATCAGCGTCATCCGTGTTCCAAAAATCTACTTGAGCTTTACGATAAAATAATTCAGCAGCTCGTCTTTATGAATTCTTTCCTGCTCCATCGAATCTCTTTCGCGAACGGTTACGGTTCCGTCCGATAAAGTCTGCGTGTCAACCGTGACGCAGAACGGCGTTCCGTTTTCGTCTTGTCTTCTGTATCTTCTTCCCACGGCGCCTTTGCTATCGTAAAATACTTTCATATACGGGCGGAGACCCTTTTCAATATCGCGCGCAATTTCGGGCATTCCGTCTTTGTTAACCAGCGGAAAAATAGCGACCTTTATCGGGGCGAGTTTGGGGTGAAGTTTGAGCACAACGCGCGTTTCGTTGTTGACTTCTTCTTCGTTGTAAGCGTCAACCAGAAACGCCATAAACGAACGGCTTGCGCCGGCGGAAGTTTCGATTATAAACGGAATGAATTTTTCTTTCGTTTCTTCGTCGAAATATTTTTGCGATTTGCCTGAAAACTCTTCGTGGCGCGAAAGGTCGAAATCGGTTCGGTTGTGAATTCCCTCAATTTCGCCCCAGCCGAACGGGAAAAGATATTCGACGTCGGTTGCTTCTTTTGCGTAGTGCGCCAGCTTATCGGCGGGATGATCGTGGAAACGGAGTTTATCTTCCGTCATCCCCAAATCTTTGTACCACTGCATTCTCGTCTCTTTCCACTGAGCGTAATATTTCTCGTCGTCGCTCGGTTTTACGAAATACTGCATTTCCATCTGCTCGAATTCCCGCGTGCGGAAAAGAAAATTCTTTGTATTGATCTCGTTTCTGAAAGCTTTTCCTATTTGCGCTACGCCGAAAGGCAGCTTCTGTCTGCTCGAATTCTGCACGTTTAAAAAATTAACGAAAATTCCTTGCGCGGTTTCGGGACGTAGATAAACGGCGTTGTCGGAACTTTCAACGGGTCCTACGAAAGTTTTGAACATCAAATTAAAACTGCGCGGCTCGGTAAACTGTCCCTGCGTTCCGCAATTCGGACAATTCGTAACTTCAAGCAGTTTAGCGCTCAAGTTTTCATTTTCAAGAATCGCCGTAAATTTATCGGTTACGCTTTCGTCGGAATTCATTATTCCTTTAAATTCTTCGGTAAGTTCGTCGGAAAGATTTTCGGGGAAATGCCGTAAAATTTTCTCTTTCTTTTTATCTGAAATTTGTTCGGCGAGCGTATCGAGTCTGAACCGCGATTTGCATTGTTTACAGTCAATCATCGGGTCGGTGAAATTATCCACGTGTCCGGAAGCTTGCCAAACGCGCGGATGCATAAGTATTGCCGCGTCGAGACCTTCGACGTCTTCGCGGTAAGTCATCGCTTTCCACCATTCTTCTTTCAAATTTTTAAGAAGTTCAACTCCAAGCGGGCCGTAATCCCAGCAGCCGTTTAACCCGCCGTAAATCTCGCTCGATTGAAACACAAACCCTTTTCGTTTCGCCAAAGAAACTACTTTTTCAACTACGTTATCTTTATTCTGCTTTCCGATGTCGCACCTCAAATTATTAAAAATTTCGAAAGGCAAATATAATATTTTTAATGATGAGAGTTAAGACCGGAGAATAAATTCAATGGATAATTGTTCGCAGAATGCCGAGCAAAAATGGGAAA
The DNA here is from genome assembly GCA_013151245.1 of Chlorobiota bacterium. Classification (GTDB taxonomy): domain Bacteria; phylum Bacteroidota; class Ignavibacteria; order Ignavibacteriales; family Melioribacteraceae; genus JAADIR01. The sequence goes on along the minus strand of JAADIR010000182.1, from coordinate 1,273 downwards.
TGGATAATAAAAATTTAAAAATTTCAGTTCATTTTTAATTGTTTTCTATTTCTTTTTTAGCATTTTAATTAAACCCGGCACGGTAATTCCCAAGTATTCCGCCGCTTTTGCTTTGTTCCCGTTGAATTTTGCCAGAGCTTTTTCAACAAGCCATATTTTTGCGGATTGCAACTCGGAAAAATCCCCTTTTAAAAATTTAAAAGAGAAGCCTTTTCCGTTTGAAAAATCGCCGCATCCGTTTTGATAAAATCCGTTGATTAAAGAGTCCTTGTTTTCAAACAAGCACCAGTTTTTAATAAAATGAGATAACTGTCTGATATTTCCGGGCCATTCGCTTTCTTCAATAAATCGTAATATTTGAACGGGCAACGGTTTGCATTTTTTATCAAACAATTTTGAATATAGATTGAAAAAATGATTTGTCAGTAATTCCAAATCTCCTCGTCTTTCGCGCAAAGGAGGAAGGTAAATAATTGAGTTTGCCAATCTGTGAAAAATATCTTCTCTTAAAACACTATTTTTCAGCGCTTTCTCAATGTCTCTGTTAGTCGAAGAAAGAATTTGAACGTCGATATTAATTTCTTTTGTTCCTCCAACGCGTTTGATTTTTTTTTCTTCCACGACCCTCAATAATTTTGCCTGAAGCTCTAAAGGAATTTCGGTTATTTCATCAAGGAATAGAATTCCTTTATCGGCAATTTCAAACAATCCGGCTTTTGAATGCAGCGCGTTTGTGAACGCGCCTTTTTCAAATCCGAATAATTCCGATTCAAACAGCGAAGGAGTTAACGCCGCGCAGTTCACCGGAACAAAAGGATAGCGGGACCGTTTGCCCGTTCGATGGATATAACGCGCCAAAAGCTCTTTCCCGGTGCCGGTTTCACCCGCAATTAAAGTGTCAACCGAATGTTTGGCAATTGTTGCCGCCTGCATCAAAACGTTTTTCAAACTCGCGGAATCGCCGATTATTAAGTATTTGTCTTCCTCAAATTTCTTTTCGATTTGTTCTTTCAAAATTTGATTTTCGGTCTGAAGACGCTCTCTGAATTTTATATTTTCTTCTTGCAGTTTTTTAAGTTTGAGAAGCCTAGAAACGGATTGCTGAAGTTCATATTCATTATACGGTTTTTTAAGAATTTCATCGACGCCTATTCTCGTAGCTTTTATAAACGCTTCTTCTTCCGAATATCCCGTGATAAGAATATACTTTGTAAGTTTATTGTAATTTTTAGAACGCTCGATAATTTCAAGTCCGCTCATTCCGGGCAGCTTC
>JAADIR010000149.1 GCA_013151245.1 Chlorobiota bacterium | reverse complement strand
ATTTTAGCATAATCGGCTCTTTTCCCCGCCCTTTTGAATTCATTAATAATAACCGATAAATTCAATGAATTAACTTCGCGCTCAAAATTTGCCTCTTCATCAAAACTTTTTCCTTGTCTTTGTCTTTCCAATTCAAATATCATATTTTCATCGGACAATCTGTTAGTGGAACCAATCCTAATAAATGTTCCGTTTCTCTTACCTTTGCTTTTAAGATAATAGGGTAAAAGGTTGCCTCTGAATATTTCGATTACGAGTAGAACTTTACCGTTAATGTTTACTTTGTATATTTCCGGAAGAATATTCGGATAGCATAAGTCATAAATGTAAGAAGATATTTTTTCTTCCAACTTGAATATCTTACTTTCATTAACGCCGACGATTTCTAAATTATTTTTTACGCCGATGATTATTTTACCGCCGCCTGCGTTTGAAAAAGAAATAACGGTTTTTGCAATAGCGTTTCCCGAAGGAAGAAATTCCTTTAGTTCTAATTGTTTACTTTCTCCATGCTCTATTAATTCTTTGATTGTCATGTTTGTATTAAACTAATTTTCTCTTATTTCTTTTACGGCGGCAAGTATTTCGGGAAGAATTTCGCCCGACTTTCCTTGAAACGATAAATCGAGGCTGCCTGAAATATCCGTGCCTTCGAGATTAATTTCAACTACGAAGGAACCGGCTTCCTTTGCGCGCGTGGGAATATAAGCCGCGGGATAAACAACCGCGGAAGTGCCGACCACAAAACAAACGTCTGAAAACTGCGCCCTCTGAACCGCAGTTTCATATATGCCGTCGGGAAGATTTTCCCCGAACCAAACGACGTCGGGACGAATCATTCCGCCGCATTCCGGACATTTGGGCACTTCTTCAGAATTCAAGAATTCCTCAACGCCGTAATATTTCCCGCATTCCATACAATAATTTCGTTCAATATTTCCGTGAAGCTCAAGAATGTTTTTGCTTCCGGCTCGTCTGTGAAGATTATCGACGTTCTGCGTTATTACGTCGATCGTATCAAAATATTTTTCAAATTCCGCTATTGCGCGATGTCCGGGATTGGGAGTCGTGTTTCTAACAACTTTTCTTCTGTATTGATACCATTCCCAAACGAGGTTCGGATTGCGCATAAATCCGTCGAAGCTGGCAAGCTCTTCAGGTTTCATCTTATTCCACAGCCCGCCTTTTCCGCGGAACGTATCGACGCCGCTCTCGGCGGAAATTCCCGCGCCGGTAAAAAATAGGATTCTGTTCGCGCTTTTTAATTTATCTAATAAAATATTAGGAAGATTCATCTTTTGAATATCCAACAGAAATCAAGTAATATGAATTAATGAAAGACTGATTGAGTGAATGAATGAACAATGAAAACATTCAAACAATCAGTCGTAAAATTGTTCTTTTTTATTCCAGTTCTTCTTTAACTTCAATCAACAATTCTTTCGCTTCCGCTTTACGGACTTCGTCGTCTTCGTCTGTAATTGGAGCGGCGAGAGCTTTTTCCAATTTTTCTTTTGCCAGCTCATATTGATCGTCGCGCATCAAAGCTTTTGCGTAATCAACATAAATCATTACAAAGTTCGGTTTCAGCTCTTCGGCTTTTTTGTATTCAACCAACGCCGTATCGAGATCGGCCCAGCCGAGTCCGAGCACGGAACGCGCGGGCGCCCATTTAGTGCTGACCTTTGCGTTCGTAAGCGCCAATACGTAGTGAGCAATTCCCTGAACGTCGGCGCCGCCGGTATTTAGCCCAATTGCTTTTTTGCAATCGTCTCTTGTAGAATCCACAATTGTAGCGACGGAAAATATTCCTTTAAATAAAGCGATTTTCCCGTTGGCAATCGCGCGGCGCAAATACGTTATCGATTTGTCCGGCGCAAGTTCAACGGCTTTATTGGCGTAGGCAAGCGCTTCGTAAAAAGTTTTTTCCTGCGCGTCTTCCTGTTCGCTTGTTGAAGTCGGCATGTGTTCTCCGATATCGACGAGCGTTCTGCTTAAACGCCAAATAACTTCGTAGTTATCCGGCGCAAGTTCCTTCGCTTTCAAAAATGTTTCCAGCGCGGCTTGGTTGTTAAATTCTTTGTAATAATTATCCCCCTTTGCAATTAACTCTTCGACCGATTGAGCGTAAATACTCGAAGCCGAAAAAGTTAAAAGTATTAACAAATACATCAGCGTAGATTTTTTCATGTGCGTTCCTCCTTGGTTAGTCAAATAAAGTTTCTTTTATTTCATCTTCTTCCTTCGGTATCATAAGCATGGTTCTCGGTATTTGTAAAAAGCGCGTCCAGCCTGTCGAGCTGTCTTTTTCGCCGTTAACGGCTTGAATGTATGCGTTTGTCTGCGCGCTTAATTCGTCGGCATGGTAAAGCGCTATCGCTTCAATCAACTTCGGCTCAACAGGCGAAGCGTGTTCCAATTTTCCTTGATGACTTAAAACCAGATGAATCAGTTTTTCCAAAAGCTCTTCCGGGAATCCGTTAATCTGCGACGCGTTTTTTTCTATTTCAATTGCGGCGATTACGATGTGACCGAGCAGACGCCCTTTGTCCGTATAGTCAAACGACGCGTCCGATTTTAGTTCCTCCGTTTTTCCGAAATCATGAAGCAACGCTCCGGCAATCAGCAAATCGCGATTTAGAAGCGGATGGAACGACGACATTAAATCGCAAATTTTCGCAATCTCCAACGTGTGCTCGAGAAGACCGTGAATATACGAATGATGCCAAGCTTTGCCCGCCGGCGCGCGTAAATATTTTTCTCGCCGTTTGCCGGAAAGGAGTTTACTCAACAATTCATTTAAGTGTCTGTTCTTTACCGACGCGATAAATCCGTCCAGCTCTTCAATCATCTCATCCAAATTTCTGTTTGATTTAGGAAGAAAATCTTCGGCGGAAACATTATCTTCTTTTGAGGCAAGACTCAGACTGATTATTTTCAATTGCTTTTGTTCATTGAACGTTTCTACCGAGGCGGCGATTTTAACTACGCTCCCCGCGGTAATTCGGAGGTTCTCAGTTCCGGAAGCGTCCCACATTTTTGCCGAGACGGACGCCGATTTATCGCGGAGGACCAAATCGAGATAATCCTTATTCGATCGCGTCTTTTTCATTTCTATTTTTTGAACGACGAGAAAGAGTTTTATTTTTTCGCCCGGTTCAATTTCCCGCAATGTTTTTTGATTAAGCATCGGCTGTTTCCTTTTCCTTTGTTTTCACTACGCTTTGCGCCGGAAGACGAACCAGCACGGACCGATTCAAGAAATCTATCGAAATAGCAAGCATTCGTTCGTTCCGAGAGTTATCAAACACAATTCCTTCAACGCCGGAAAAAGGACCTTCGGCAATTTTTACTTTCGTTCCTTTTTCTATTTTATCGCCGACAAACACTTCATGTTTTTCACTAAGAAATATTCTTAAATTTTCTATTTCCCAATCGGGAATTTTTGCCGGAACGCCGTTCCAATTTACCGTGCTAAGAATAGCGGGCGATTGCAGCGCGGCGTATCGCTCCGCTTCGTCGCCGTATAAAAAAACATATCCGCGGAAAAGCGGTTCGGTTACTTTCTTCTTTCTGTCGCTCCATTGCTTCAACGTAGTAACCGTCGGCATGTAATACTCAAGTCCCGCCGCTTGAAGGTCTTTCCTCGCCTTAAACTCGTGGCGCGGTTTTGTGTAAAGAGCGTACCAATATTTTTTTTGTCTATCCATTTACTCTAATTTTCTTTTTGAATTAGTTCTTTAACAATTTCGGCGAGCATGTTGTAATCGACCGGTTTTTCCAACATCTTAGTTACGCCGAGTTCATTGTATCTCCCGGTCAATTCTCTATCTATAAACGACGAGATAACAACGACCGGAATCATACTATCATATTTCCGGCTAAGCGCTTCGATGAGTTGAATGCCGTTCATCAGCGGCATATTATGATCCGTTACGATAACAGCCGGAAGTTTTTCCATCGCTATGCCTATTGCCTCGTAACCGTTTCCAGCAATTAATATTTCATAATTCGGAAGCGCTTTTTTTATTGCCATAGAATAAAGCTCGCGTATTGTTTCTTCGTCTTCAACGATTAAAATTAAATTCTTTGCGCCCGGAAGAGTGATGTGAAACTCCGTTCCCTCATTCAGTTTTGAGTAGAACCAAATATCTCCGTGATGTTTTTCTACGATTTCTTTAACAAGCGTCAATCCGAGCCCGCTTCCTTTTTCTCCGTCGGTGCCGGTTAAGGAAAGTTTTTCGTCAATCTTGAAAAGCTTTGCGTGGTTATCTTCGGAAATGCCGATTCCTTCGTCGCGCACTACAAGCTCAATCATTCCCTTTTTGAAAGTGTTCGCAGAAACGTAAATCTTTTTTCCCGAAGGAGTGAATTTAACCGCGTTGCTTAAAAGGTTTGTGATCGCCTGCGTAATCAAACGCTCGTCGGCGTTGATAAAAAAGCTCCCGGAGACGTCCGACTTAATTTCCAATCCTTTTCTTATTGTCGAACCGGTAAGCACCGAGATGCAATTTGTTACGATTGTTTTTAAATTAACTCTTTTCGGCGCAATTGTAATTTTTCCTGTTTGAAGCTTTGCCCAATCTAAAAGATAATTTACCATTTGAAGCTGCGTTTTCGATGCGTCGTAAATATACTCAAGATATTCGCGTCTTTCGTATTCGGTAAGCTCCTGATCGTTGAGAAGGATTTCTGAAAATCCCAGAAGACTTGTAAACGGCGTTCGCAGATCGTGAGATACAATCGAAATAAATTTGTCTTTCGCCTCGTTTGTATGTTGAAGTTTCTCAATTTCGCGTTGCAAATCCTCGACGCCGATTTCAATATCGGTCACGTCAAATGTAAGCGCTTTGAAATAAACCGGCTCGTTATTTTTATTCCGCATAACGGCTATTGTTGTGCGCAGAATTTTCTCTTTGTCCTCTTTCGTTTTGCTTTTATATTTGAATGAAACATACGCGCTGTTATCATCAGAACGAAGTTTGTGCATAGCTTCTTTTATCTTTGGAAGGTCGTCGTCGTCAACAAGCGAAAGGACGCCGCCGTTCATCAAAATCAGTTCGTCAAAAGAATAACCGGTAATCGATTCCACCGAGTCCGAATAAAAAATAATTTCCTCGGTCATCGCGTCTTTGAGATACCAAAACGAATTAGGCAATCCCTCTTTAATGATTGAAAAAAGCTTCCGCTCATACGCAAGTTCGGTTTCGCATGTCCTATTGAAAAGACCTACTAACTTCTGAAAAGATTTGTCGTCTTTTGCCAACGATCTGATTTCTTCGAGATTTAAATTATTGGAAAACATTGGCTAACCGTAAATTTTTCTGTGCATTTATCTAATCGACTTTTGTTTTGTAACTCGCCCATTTTAAAATACCATTTTAAGAATTAAATTCTAAATATCAAAAGAGGATAAAAGCTAAATAAAAGTTTAATTTCATGTTTAGTTGAATAAAAATATTACATTGTATTATATTTGAATCATAAAAATTATTTTGCGAAACTTGAGTAAACAAATGACACTATCCGCTATAAAAGACAATAAATATAATGAAACTAGTAATTTAAGTGGGAATTATTTAAAAAAGTTAAAAAAGCTATTAGAATCTGAACTTGATTTCCATAATTTTAGTAGTAATTATGGAGCTCATAATTTTCATTCCTTCCCAGCTAAATTTCCTCCTCAGCTTCCGAAAAAGTTTATTGAGGAATTAACTGAAATCAATGAAGTTGTTTTAGATCCAATGGCAGGTTCCGGCACTACCGTTTTAGAAGCAATGATAAATAATAGAACCGCAATTGGTTTTGATATTGATCCTCTTTCCTTAATGATAATGGAAGTAAAGACATCAAATTATTCCAAAAAAGAATTAGTGGATTCTTTTAATGAGATTATTAGTAAATCCACAAGTTTATTGATGAAAGGACAAGATTTATATAAAGAGTTGTTTTATAAATTAGATACAAAAACAGAAGATTTTATTAAGTATTGGTTTTTAGAAAGCACAACTAAAGAATTGTTTGCTTTATCGAAATCAATATTGACAATCAAAAATGAGAAAATTCGAAGGTTTTTTAAAGTGATTTTTTCGTCAATTATTATTACTAAATCCGGTGGTGTTTCTCTTGCTTTAGATTTAGCTCACACTAGACCACACCGAGCTAAAAAAGTTTTTGATTTTAATTCTGACTTAGTTTTTGATTTTGGGAAATATAAAGAAAATCCTCGTCATCATATTTTATCAAAAAAAATTAAATCTCCATTAAACGAGTTCAGAAAAAAATTCTTTCAAAACATCCAATTAATTTTTACTGAAAATATGAAGAATAAGCCAAGAATAGAATATGCAGACTCACAAAATTTACCATTATCTGAAAATGTAATAGATTTAATTGTTACATCACCTCCTTATGCTTCAAATGCTATTGATTATATGCGAGCTCATAAGTTTTCATTATTATGGTTTGATTATACTGTTGACAATTTAAAAGATCAAAGAGCTAAATATATTGGGAGTGATTCTACTTCAAATTTCCTATTTGAGAAAATGCCTCCTTTTACTGAAGATATCATCCAGAATTTGTACGAAAAAAATCCTAAAAAATCTTTAGTATTACACCGTTATTATTCCGAGATGAAACGTGTTTTGAAAGAATTTTTACGAGTATTAAAACCAAATAAAGCGGCAATTGTTGTTGTTGGCAATTCAACATTAAGTGGTGTCAAATCAGAAACTCATCTTTGCTTAAAAGAAATCGGCGAAGAAATAGGATTCCAAATACCAGGAATTGCAATTCGAAAACTTGATAGGAACAGAAGAATGATGCCAGCAGTTTTACAAAAAAATAATTCTTCTCAAATCTTACAGCGTATGAACGAAGAATATGTAATTGGTTTTTATAAACATTAGTGATATAAAATGGACATTCAAAAACTTAGAAAAGAATATCATAAAAACATTTGCGACAATTTATTAGTTATCCGGAAAAATTCATCGAAAAATGACTACCCAAATAACGCAGACGGAAATAGCAAAATAAGTGTAAAAATTGCTTGGGGTATTTTAAATAGGTTGTCAACAAAATTTATTTACGGCAATATTTCAGGACAAAAAGCCGGAAGTGTTTTCGAACAACTTACAAAAGAATTTTTGGAAAAATCATTTGATTTATTACAACATATTAGACCAGGTAATTGGAGCTATTCATTAAATAGAAGTATTTCCGAATTTGACCAATATCGTGATCTTGCCAGTATTGATGAAATTATTAAAAACAATAAAGAGTTAGCCTCATCTTTAGGACAAGATTATCTAATAAGTCCTGATATAGTCATTGGTAGAAAACCTATTTCAGACATCGAGATAAATCGAATAAAAAAAATTATTGATGATAATAATCCATTTGTAAAATTTACACCGTTGAGAGAAGACAATATACCTTCGTCAATTTCAATACTTCACGCAAGCATCTCATGCAAATGGACTTTAAGAAGCGACAGAGGACAAAATGCCCGCACAGAAGCTCTTAATCTTATAAGGAATAGAAAAGGACATCTGCCTCATATTGTTGCAGTAACAGCAGAACCCACGCCAACAAGAATTGCTAGTCTTGCTTTGGGAACCGGAGATATTGACTGTGTTTACCATTTTGCATTGCATGAGATGATTGATACTCTACATGAGATAAATGATGAAAGCCAGTTAGATATGTTGAATATTTTGCTTGAGGGAAGAAGACTAAGAGATATTAGCGATTTACCATTTGATTTAGCTATTTAATTCTTTTGTTAAAACGGATCCTCTTTATCGTAAGAAATTTCCAACTCGTCCGGCGGAACGTCGTCTTCTTCGTCCTCCCAATCGTATTGTTTGAATTTGTCTTTCTTTCTGTAAACAATGGCGAAGATAATTCCCCATATCGCGCCGAACAGATGATATTCCCACGATATCCCTTCTTTAACGGGCAGAACGCCCCAAATCAAACCGCCGTAAAGAAACGTAACTATAAGCGAAATGGCTATTGAACGCCTGTCCCTTTTAATCACGCCGCTGAAAAACAGAAAAGTAACGAATCCGTAAATCATTCCGCTCGCGCCGATGTGATACGATTCGCGTCCGAAAAACCATACGAAAATTCCCGGCAGCAAATAAACTCCCGCAATTACGGCTTTTGCCGATTTGGGATAAAAATATAAAATCGTCGTTCCGAGGATCAATATCGGCAGCGAATTGGAAAAAAGATGATTAAAACCCCCGTGGATTAAGGGCGCGGTGAATATCCCGATTAAGCCGGAGGTTTTGTGCGGATAAAGTCCGAGAAAAACGAGTTTAAAATCGAACGCGACTTCAAATATTTTGATCGCCCAAATCAGCGCAAGAAAAATTAAAACGGGCGTAAGAGCTTTGCGGAATTTTTTCTTCTCATCGCTTTCGGTTTCTTTTTTGTTTGAAGAAAACACGACTTTATTCGCCCACGAATTGTTTTGCGTAATAAACCGGAGTCAGTTCTTCGCCGGTTGCGTTTTTGATCAGCTTATCCCACTTGAAGACCGCTCCGTAAGAAAGGAAAAGGTTTTTCAGATATTCGCCCGCGTCTTTTTCGCCTACAAATCCGGGAGAATCTTTTTCCGTTTTCAAAACTTTATCCTTGATGTAAAAATAAAGCTGCGAAGCGAGAAGCTCTCCGAGAATGTAGTTGTGATAATACGCCGGATAAAGCGCGATGTGAATTTTAGCAGCCCAATCCGGTTTATTTCTTCCTTCCGGCTTTTTTAATCCTTGATATTTTTCAACCAAATGCTGCCAGAGCGTATTCAAATCTTGATCGGGATTGCGATACATTTCCCGCTCGAAACGGTAAACCGTCTGCACCCAGCGCGAAAAGACAAGCTGCTCGGTTTGGAGCGATTTTTCAAGCGGCGCGCGCAATTCCGCAATTTTCGATTCATCGATCAATCCCATTTCGTAAAGCCAATTAGCGTTTAACGTCATCCTTCCGAAAAGCATCGCTATCGCTTCGGTTGCGAAGATGTGCGCGTGGGAACGCAGCAGCCACGGGAGTTTGGGCGATACGTATTTATCGTAAGCCGCGTGTCCGAATTCGTGCAGCATTGTGCTCATCCATTGTTGGTTCGGCTTGATGTTGCAGAGCACCCGCACGTCGCCGTCTCTGTCTATTGCCGTGCAATAAGCGTGCTGATATTTCCCTTCCTTTTCGTAAAGGTCGCTTTTCTCCAACAAATCTGAAATATCCAAACCGATACTGTTGTAATACTTTCTCGTCAGCCTTTCAAGATTTTTATCGGCAAAGAGAGAGTCCAAATCAACGTCGTAAATTTTCGGACCTTGCTGGAAAAACTTATCTTGATAATGCTGCGGCATTAGTTCCGATTTATTAACTCCGTAACGCTTTGAAAGGAATTCGTCAATTTCATTCTTCCGCTGCGCAAAAGCGTTGGCAGTTAAATTGTCCAGTTCGTCGAAAAGTCTGTCGAGTTCTTCGGGGTCTTGCTCGCTTAATTTCAAACTCATTTCATGATAATTATCAAAGCCCAAATCCTTTGCAGATTTGTTCCGCAGTTTTACAAGCTCCAAAACGTCGCCGGCAATTTCTTCGCCTATTCGCTTGCTCGCTTCCCAAGTTTTACGCAGCTTTTCGTTGTCGGTTGAAGTTTTAAGTATCTCGTCAATTTGGTTGTCCGTAAGCTCTTCTCCGTCAACCTTCGCGCGGTAAACGGCGAACTTCTTTTCAATCTCCGTCGAGCGGTTGATGATTTCAGTAAGCAATTCGTCGTCAATCTGTTTTTCGGCGAATGAATTGTAGAGAATTTCAATTTGTCTTTTGATTACTTCGTCCGAAATTTCTTCCGAGTTTTTCAATTCGGAAAGAACTTTAAATTTTTCTCTGTCGGTAAAAATTTTCTCTACTTGCAATTGCAATTCGGAAGCGCGCTGATAATCTTTTCCGTCGCCCGAAATCGACGCGTTAAAATAAGCGAGACTCGCCTCGCGAGATAAATCTTTTAATTCGTTAACTACTTCGTCTATCAATTTTATTGCGCGTTCTTCCATTCTTTTCCTTTCTTTCAACTGAACAAATCTTCGTCTCTTATCAAAAGCAGCAGCGAGTTTTGAGAAACAATAACCAACTTATCGCCGTGCAGTTCAATTTCAATCGCGTCCTTACGCAAGAAAAGCGCGAAGTCTCCCTCCTTCGCCTGCAGCGGAATGTATTTAGTCGGTTCTTCTTCTTTCCACGGTTCGGCGTCGTCGGTTGGGGACGCTATCGGGAAACCCGGTCCGACCTTAACAATATAGCCGCCCTGCACTTTTTCCTTTTTATCGACTCCCGGCGGAAGGTAAAGCCCCGACGACGTTTTCTCAAGGTTTTCTTCCGGCTTGATCAAAACTCTGTCGCCGATAACGATTATTTTTTCAAGTTCAATCATTCTTAAGTTAAATTATTTTGTCAAAATGAATAAAACAAATCTACTAAAAGTCTTTCATTCCTGCGTCGTTTACAAATCGGGGAAGATAAAGTTTCATGGAGACAGCATTTATTTTTGTTGATAAAAATAATTTAGAATGTTTATAACTTTGCGGTTCTCTGCGTTTGGATGCTTTGCGTCCTTTGCGAGAAACGGTTCCACGCAAAGGGCGCAAAGGAAATCGCAAAGAACGCGAAGAATATGAGTTGTTATTTTAAAGACTTGAACAGTTTTATCAATTATTTACAATACTTTCTTTTTCTTTTGAATCCGGTTCACACAAAGTTTATTGGAACGCAAGCGGATTTTTTTCATTTACTTCAAAGAAATTGTTGTTATTTTTGCATACCAAAAATATAATAGACGGAAATATGATGAATCTCAAAAAAGCGGCAGCCGAGAAGGCGGTTGAATTTATAGAATCGGGGATGGTAGTGGGATTGGGAACCGGCTCTACCGCCGCGTTTGCCGTAGAAAAAATCGGCGAGTTGATTAAAGCCGGGAAGCTCAATAATATCAAAGGAATCCCGAGTTCGGTTCAAACAGAGATGCTTGCTAAACAAGCGGGAATTCCGCTTACTAATTTCGACAAAGACCCCGTAATTGATTTAACGATTGACGGCGCCGACGAAGTGGACGAGAATCTCAATCTAATTAAAGGCGGCGGCGGCGCGCTGCTGCGGGAAAAGGTTCTTGCTCAGGCGTCAAAGATAAATATCATCATTGTCGATGAATCGAAAATTTCAAAACGGCTCGGAGAAAAATGGGCGGCGCCGATAGAGGTAATCAGATTTGCTTCAGCCGTGGAAGAACGCTTTTTACAAAGTCTTGGAGCAAAGACGGAATTACGCGCCGATGAAAAGTGTCGGATAGTAGTAACGGACGAAAACAATTGGATTATCGACGCAAATTTCGGAGCGCTTGAAAATCCCGACGAACTCGCCCGGTCGCTTGAAAACCGCGCCGGCATTGTGGAACACGGACTTTTCATCGGACTTGCGCACAAAGTGATTGTAGCTTCCGAAAGCGGAATTAAGATTTTAGAAAAATAACAAACGCTGTCGCAAGCGTTCCCGACTTGTCGAAAGAGCGCGGCAATCTATTGTAAAAACAACGCTCCGCGCAAGCTGAAGCTTGCGGCTACATATTCTCTCTTACCTCTCCCTTCTTACTTCTTCCCTGATGTGACAGATTGCCGCATCGTCCCGAAATAGTTCGGGAATCCTCGCAATGACTCTTGTCTTTTAATTCTAATTGCGATTCCGGATTAAACTTTTTCCAACGCTTGTTCCAAATCGGCGATTAAATCATCGACGTTTTCAATTCCAACCGAAAGTCTTACCAAGCCGTCGGTTATGCCCGCGGATTCTCTCGCTTCCTTTCCCATAGAAAGATGCGTCATACTTGCCGGATGCTGAATAAGAGTTTCAACTCCGCCGAGACTTACCGCCAGCGTGCAGAGTTTAACGGAATTCATCAGCACTTCCCCCGCGTCGTGTCCGCCTTTTAATTCAAACGAAATCATTCCTCCCGGCAAATCGTGCTGCTTTTGCGCTACTTCATATTGCGGGAAAGATTTCAAACCGGGATAACGAACCCACTCCACTTTCGGATGAGCTTCGAGATATTCGGCAATCTTTACGGCATTCTCCGAACTTTTTTCCATTCTGAGCGAAAGCGTTTTAATTCCTCTGTGAACGAGAAAGGAATTAAACGGATCGATAACGCCGCCTATTTGATTTAGCGTCGTTCTGAAAATGGGATAAAGCTCTTCGTCTTTTACGACGATAATTCCACCCACAACGTCGGCGTGACCGTTTAAAAATTTCGTCATGCTGTGAACGACGACGTCTGCGCCGAATTCAAAAGGACGCTGAAGCGCGGGACTCATGAAAGTGTTATCAACGACAAGCATAGCTCCGTGTTCGTGCGCAATTTTTGCCGCGCCTTCCAAATCGGTCGTTTCCAAAGTCGGGTTGCCCGGCGTTTCAATATAAACGACGGTTGTTCTGTCGGTCATTGCATTTTCAATGTTGCTCAGATCGGACGGATTAACGAAAGTCGTGTCGATCAAAAATTTACTCAATACCGTAGCGAGCAGCGTTGAAGTCGGTCCGTAAACCGATTTTGAACAAACGACATGGTCGCCGCCGTTCAGCAAAGCGGCAAAAGCCGTATGAATAGCCGCCATCCCGCTTGCGCAGCCGAGAGCTTTGTAACCGCCTTCTAACGCGGCTACTGAATTTTCCATCGCTTCAACCGTCGGATTGCTCATCCGCGTATAGATATAACCTTTTTCTTCTCCTTTGAAAAGAGCGGCTCCCTGTTGAGTCGATTCAAATTTGAAAGTCGAAGTTTGATAAATGGGCGGAACGACCGGACCGAACTGATAATCGCCGACGCCCGCGTGAACGCATTTTGAATCAAATTTTACATTTTCGTGATCTGACATTTTAACCTCTTTAACTAACTAATTTAATAAATTATTTTCTTCTACATCTTCGTCGCCGCCGTTAGTTACATCTTTATCATCGACAACTACTACTTTGGCGATATCCGCAATTGAATCGCCTTCTTTCATCCTGATAACTCTAACGCCCTGCGTATTCCGTCCCATAACGCGGATCGCTTTTAACCCTTGTCTTATAACCATTCCCTTTTCGGTAATTATAACGAGTTCGTCTTTCTCGCTTACTTCAAGCATGGCAATCATCTTGCCGGTTTTTTCGCCTGTTTTAACGGTGATGATTCCCTTTCCGCCGCGTTTTGTTATTCTGTAATCGTCCAAACTGCTTCGTTTGCCGAAGCCTTTGTTGGTTACAACGAGAAGAGTCGAACCGGCGTGAACGACAATAAATCCGATAACGATATCGCCAGGCGATAATCTTATTCCTCTAACGCCCGTTGCGGTTCTTCCCATTTCTCTTACGTCTGTTTCGTGGAAGCGGATCGCCATTCCGTTTCTCGTGCCGATTACGATATCGCTTTTGCCGTCGGTAAGTTTCACTTCAATCAGGCGGTCTTCTTTTACCAGATTGATCGCTTGTATTCCGCCCTTGCGAACGTTGGAATACGCCGAAAGAACGGTTTTCTTAATCGTGCCGCGTTCGGTTACCATTACCAAATATTTGTCGGACGAAAATTCTTTAACGGCAATAAATGCGGTTATCTCTTCGTCTCTGTCCTTTTGAAGAAGGTTAAGAATCGAGCGTCCGCGCGCCGTTCTTCCGGATTCGGGAATCTCGTGAACTTTAAGCCAAAAGACTTTTCCTTTATCGGTAAAGAACATTATGTATTGATGCGTTGAAGCGATAAACATGTGTTCGATAAAGTCCTCGTCTTTTGTGCCCGCGCCGGTAACGCCTTTGCCGCCGCGTCCCTGTCTGCGATAACCGCTTACCGGAAATCTTTTGATGAACCCGCGGTGCGAAATAGTTACTACGACGTCTTCTTCGGCAATGATATCTTCAAGCGAAAATTCTTTAGTGTCTAAAATAACTTCCGTTCTTCTTTCGTCTCCGTATCTTTCTTGCACGGCAAGCAGTTCTTCTTTGATTATTTTGAACTGTCTCTTTTCGCTCTCTAAAATACCGCGCAATCTTTCAATTGTTTTTAATGTTTCTTTATATTCGTTTTCAATTTTCTGTCTTTCTAATCCGGTAAGTCTTTGCAGACGCATATCCAAAATCGCTTTAGCTTGAATTTCGGAAAGTCCGAACTTTTTCATCAACCCGTTTTTAGCGGTTTCAACGTCTTTTGATTTTTTGATTGTCGCGATCACTTCGTCGATATTATCAAGCGCAATAATGTAGCCTTCCAAGATATGCGCCCGTCGTTCCGCCGCTTCAAGTTCGTATTTTGTTCTTTTTACAAGAACGTCCACTCTATGATCGATAAAATGCTGCATCATTTCGCGAAGCGTAAGAACTTTCGGAACGCCTCTTACAAGCGCAAGCATAATAACGCCGAATGTAACCTGCATTTGCGTGTGTTTGAATAACTGATTTAACACAACCGCCGGCTGCGCGTCGCGTTTAAGCTCAATCACAACGCGAAGACCGTCTTTATCCGATTCGTCTCTTACGTTTGTGATATCGGTAATTTTCTGGGCTCTTACGAGTTCGGCAATCTTTTCAATTAAATTAGCTTTATTAACTTGATACGGAAGTTCCGTGATTACAATATTTTCTCTGTCGTTTTTAAACGTTTCAACGTTTGCCCTTGCGCGGATAATAACTTTTCCGCGTCCCGTTGTGTAAGCGTTCCTTACGCCTTCGTAGCCGTAAATGATTCCGCCCGTCGGAAAGTCGGGCGCGGTTACAAATTCCATCAAATCTTCATTTGTAAGATTCGGTTTTTCAATCAAAGCTATAATTCCGTTAATAACTTCCGTAATATTATGCGGAGGAATGTTTGTAGCCATTCCGACCGCAATCCCGCTGGCGCCGTTTATCAGAAGATTCGGTATGTATGAAGGAAGAACAGTCGGTTCTTGAAGCGAATCGTCAAAGTTCGGAACGAACTCCACCGTGTTTTTGTCGAGATCGCGGAGCATTTCTTCGGAGATACGGCGGAGTCTTACTTCCGTATAACGCATTGCCGCAGCGGAATCGCCGTCAACCGATCCGAAGTTTCCCTGCCCGTCAATCAGCGGATATCGAAGCGAAAAACTCTGCACCATTCTAACCATCGTATCGTAAACGGCGCTGTCGCCGTGAGGGTGAAACTTTCCGAGAACCTCGCCGACGATTCTTGCCGACTTTTTAAAAGGTTTATTATAAGACATGCTGAGTTCGTTCATTCCGTAAAGAACTCTTCTGTGAACAGGCTTTAAGCCGTCGCGCACGTCGGGCAAAGCTCTTGCAACAATAACCGACATAGCATAATCAATATATGAAGACTTCATTTCGTCTTCTAACGAGATAGGTACAACGTTTTCAAATAAATCGGACATAATTCTTAAATTCTCTCTACTTTATGTGTGAATAAATTCCGCTAATGTTAAACATCCAAGTTTGCGTATTTAGCGTGTTTCTCAATAAACGCTCTGCGAGGCTCAACCGCGTCGCCCATCAGCGTTTCAAATATTTTATCCGCCGCCGCCGCGCTTTCGAGATTCACCTGAAGAACGGTTCTTGTTTCGGGATTCATCGTCGTATCCCAAAGCTGCCGCGGATTCATTTCGCCGAGACCTTTGTAGCGGGAAATAGTAACGCCTTTAATATTTTCAAGGTCGGCGTTTCCATTGGCTTTGAAACGGCTTAAAATTTTATCCCGTTCGTTTTCGTCGAACGCATATACTTCTTCTCTTCCTTTTTTGATTTTATAGAGCGGCGGCTGCGCAATATAAATCTTTCCGGATGTAATCAGATCTTTCATGTGGCGGTAAAAGAACGTTAGAAGCAGCGTTCTGATGTGGCTTCCGTCCACGTCGGCGTCGGTCATAATTATGATTCTTCCGTAGCGCGCTTTTTCCTGATTGAACTCTTCGCCGATGCCCGCGCCGATAGCGGAGATCATCGCTTTGATTTCGTTGTTTTCAAGTATCTTGTTGATCTTGGCTTTTTCGACGTTCAATATTTTACCGCGCAGAGGAAGAATTGCCTGGAATCTTCTGTCGCGTCCTTGTTTAGCGGAGCCGCCCGCGGAGTCGCCCTCCACAATATATATTTCGCAGTGCTCGGGATCGTTGATTGAACAATCCGCCAATTTACCCGGCAGGTGCATCGAATCGAGCGCGTTTTTTCTGCGGACTAAATCGCGCGCTTTACGAGCCGCTTCCCTCGCTTCGGCGGCGCGCACGCATTTTTCAATTATTTTTTTTGCAATTGCGGGATTTTCTTCGAGGAATTCCGAAAGCTTTTCTCCGACAATCGATTCAACCGCCGATTTAACTTCGCTGTTGCCGAGTTTTGTTTTCGTTTGACCCTCGAACTGCGGTTCCATTACCTTCACGGAAATTACCGCCGTTAAGCCTTCCCTGAAATCGTCGCCGCTAAGAGTTACTTTGCTGTTTTTCCTTTCTTTAATAAGATTATTTTTAATCACATAGTTATTAAACGTTCTCGTCAAAGCGGTTTTGAAGCCTACGAGATGAGTTCCGCCTTCCTGCGTGTTTATATTGTTCACGTAAGAATGAATATTGTCCGAATAAGCGTCGCTGTATTCAAAAGCAATTTCTACGGGAGTGTTGTCTTTTTCTCCTTCAATGTAAACCGGCTTGTGGAGAGCGTTTCTTGTTTCATCGAGATATTTAACGAATTCAACCAATCCGCCCTTAAAATGAAACGAAATCGATTCGTTTTCAATTTCATCTTTTATGTTAATTGTAATTGTTTTATTAAGATAGGCAAGCTCTCGCATTCTTTCGGTTAACGTATCAAAAGAAAATTTTGTCGTCCTGAATATTTCGCCGTCGGGTTTGAACGTAACTTTAGTTCCCGATTCGCTTTTTTTTGCCGTCCCTATTTCTTTGACCGAAAACTGCGGAATACCTTTTCTGTATTCTTGGCAATAAACTTTACCGTCTCTTTTCACTTCAACTTTGCACCATTCCGAAAGCGCGTTAACAACCGAAACGCCAACGCCGTGAAGACCGCCGGATACTTTGTAAGAATCTTTATCAAATTTTCCGCCGGCGTGAAGAACGGTCATCACAACTTCAAGCGCGGAGCGTTTTTCTTCGGGATGAATATCGACGGGGATTCCGCGTCCGCGGTCTTCCACGGTAACGCTTCCGTCTTTATTGATTGATATGTCAATTCTGTCGTTATAACCCGCAAGCGCTTCGTCAATGCTGTTGTCAACAACTTCGCTGACAAGATGATGAAGTCCGCGCGAACTTACGTCTCCGATGTACATAGCGGGTCTTTTTCGGACGGCTTCCAATCCCTTTAATACATTTATATTATTTGCAGTATAATTTTTTTGAGCCATTTCTTTCGTCAAAACATCACCTATAAAATTATTTAAACCTAATTGACTTCACTATTTCGGTATTTAGATACTCGTTTATTCTTTTAATTAAAATATTTCTTTTCAAATTGAGTTCGTTTTTCCAAACGGAATTTTCAACGCGGAGATAAAGCGTTCCTTTTTTCACCTTAACCGCTTCGGCAATGGGAGCAAGCTCGGGAAAAATTTCGGCGAACTTTTCCGCGGCGTCATTTTCCATAACGGCGTAACGAAGTTTTTCGAACTCTTTTGCCTTGCCGAGGACTTCCCCAATCAATTTTTCTCCGCCGTTAAGCATAAGCTATCGTTCCGTTGTTAACTTCAATTACTTTGTCGGATTCATTTCTCTGCAACCGTTCCAAACGGCTGAAATCAGTCATCGTAATAAACGCCTGTCCAACCTCGGTAAGAAATTCGCTGATTTTACCGGCGCGGAAGGAATCCAATTCTCCGAAAACATCATCCAGCAGAAAAACGGGAGTTTTCGAAAGAGCGTCTTGCAAATAGAAAAACTGCCCGAAGCGGAGCGCAATCTGAAAAGTTTTGTGCTGCCCTTGCGAACCGAATTTACGCAGCTCCATTCCGTTAATTTTGAACATAAAATCGTCGCGGTGCGGTCCAACTAAATTAGTCGCCCTTCTCAGTTCGTCTTCGCGCATTGCCGATATTCTTTTATGGAACGCATCCCGAATATTTTCTTCGTTTTCAACCGCAAGATGCCGATACTCAATCGACGGCGTTTCCTTTTCAGCCATAATGCGCAGATATGCTTTTGAAACATAAGACGAAAAATCTTTCGCAAAATTTATTCGGTGTTTAATTATTTCCACTCCGTTGTTAATCAGCGATTCGTTCCAGGCGTCAAGCTCTGTAAGAAGCGAATAATCGCGCGTCTCTCTAATTTGTGAAAGGAGCGCCGAACGCTGTTTTAATGTTTTGTTATAATCCAGAAGAATTCTTAAATACGCCGCGCTCGCTTGCGATATGATAGAATCCACCATCTTCCTTCTTCCGGCGGGAGAACCGGCGGTAATCGCGTGGTCGGTCTGCGTGAGAGTAACGACGGGAAACTTTCCAATTATTGCGGAAGCTCTGTGAACTTGTTTTTCGTCCAGGAAGTAATTCTTTTTTCCGCTATCTAACTCGTAAAAAAATCTAACTTTATTTTCCGTCAATTCGCTGAATAAACCTTTTATTTCAAACATTCTTTCGTTAAAATTTACAGCCTCGCTATCAGCCGCCTGATTCAAATTTTTCGTTGTGCATAAATAGTAAATAGCTTCGAGCGCCGAAGTTTTACCCTGCCCGTTGCCCCCGATAATGTAATTTAATTTATCCGAAAAGCTGATGCGTGAGTTTTTATGTAATCTGAAATTTTTTAATTCTAAAACTTTAAGCAACATTTCAATTGTTCAAACGCACGGGCATAATTAGCATCATTAATTCAACGTCTTCTTTTTGTTCAACCGGCGTAATTACGACGGCTTTAGTCGGCGAATGAAGATTAAAAATCAATTCTTTCTCAGACGTTAAGTGACTAAGTATATCATTTATGTACATCGAATTAAAACCGATATCCAGAGGTTCGCCGTTATATTCGCATTCAAGCGTTTCGTCCGCCGAGGCGCCTCTGTCAATATCTTCGGCGGAAATTTCCAATTTACTTTCCGAAATTGAGAACTTGATTTTTTTAGTTCCGCTGATTGAGAAAAACATCATTCTTTTCACGACGTCCAAAATGACGTTTGCGTCAATTTTCATTGTGAATTCATTTTCAAGCGGAATTACCGCGGAATAGTCGGGATATTTTTGAGCGATCAGTCTTGTAATCAATTCCATATCGTTCATAACAAACGAGATATGGGTGGCGCTTAAATAGATTTTTACGTCTTTTTCGTCGAGCGCTTTTATAACGACCGAAACGGCTCTTTCGGGGACAATATACCGCTTCTTTTCTTCTTCGCCTAATTTATATTTTTTGTAAATTATATTTGCCAAACGGTGTCCGTCCGTAGCCACAAACCGCAACCCTTCGTCGCTGAATTCAAAAAGAACGCCGGTTAGCGCCGGGCGCATTTCTTCTTTTGCAATTGCAAAAACCGATTTATCGAGCGCCGATTTTAAGTCCTCGCCGTTGATTATCAATTCTTGCAGTTCCTCGCTTCCAAGTTTATCGCCGGGGAAATCGGGAATTTCGGGATAATCCGCCGTTCCCAAAAAACTGAGAGTATAAACGCCGTTATCGGTTTTGAGGATAAGTTTTCCGTTTTCGGTGAATTCAAAATTTATCGACGTGTCGCCCAAAGCTCTAACGACATTATGAAGAAGTTTTGCCGGAATCAGCGCGTCAATATCTCCGTCGGCGGCAATTCCGAAAGATGATTTTAAAGAAATTTCCAAATCGGTAGCGTAAATTGTCAGCAGACCGTCTTTGATATCAAACAGAAAATTTTCCAAAATAGGCATCGGCGTTCTGGAAGGTATTGCGGGAATTACTCTATTTAAGTGTTTTTCAAGTTCCTTGCTGTTTACTTTAAATTCCATTTTTCGCTCCTTAATTTAACATAGAAATATATTAAATATATAGTAGATATTCAATGAATTAAATACAGCAAAATCTTTATTTTTCGAGAAGAAACAAGAATTTAGGGCGGATTTGCTTAAACGGATCAGAAATAAATAATTAAGAAAATTATCGGTATTAACACGCCCAAAACGGTAAGCCATTTACCGCGCCCCGTTATCCCCTTCTTTCCTTTAATCATAAATAATCCCGTGACAGAAAGAAGAATTAAAATTACGGCGAAAGCGTCGGCGACGTAAGTCCATATTTTTTTCGGCGCGTTCAAATGAAGATAATTTGTTTGACGGATTACGGCTCTATCTTCAACTATCTCCGCTTTTATTCTTCCGGTTTTAAGATCGGCTTTGTACGATTTTCCGTCGAAAAAAATATCGACCACCATTGGCGAAGATTTGAACGAACTGATAACGGAATCTTTTTCATTCAAGTTTGTTATTACATAAGCGACCATTTCTTCTTTGGAAAGAGAGGAATCTCGCGTCGGCGGAATTTTCAAAGAATCGCGCGAGATAACATAATTAGGATTCCAATCGCTTGTATGATTGACCGCAATACCCGACACGGCATAAATGATTGTCAATCCGAAAGCGAGATA
The DNA here is from genome assembly GCA_013151245.1 of Chlorobiota bacterium. Lineage (GTDB taxonomy): Bacteria > Bacteroidota > Ignavibacteria > Ignavibacteriales > Melioribacteraceae > JAADIR01. The sequence continues at coordinate 29,545 of JAADIR010000149.1, read as the reverse complement.
ACCGAAATCGCGATGCAGAATTCTAACAACTTTCCGCCACTTCATAAATTCTCCGTAACATTTGAGAGTCAATAATAATTCAGCGTCCGCCGCTTAAAAATAAGCTACGGCGCGAAAAGAATAACAAAAAAAGGCTAATTCAAAAAATAGAATTAGCCTTTAAATTTTGCATACAAAGATATTGAAAATTTATTTTATAACCGCTCCGATTCCTTTAATAAGATATTTTTTCTGCGGCGTTTCTTTTTTTACTTGTTTGTCTTTGCAGTTTTCGTGGTTTTCGCTCTTTTCGCCTTTTTCTTTATCTCCGCATTCTTTGTCTCCGCCTTCTCCTTTACAGCCGGCTTCTGATTTAGGAACTACTGAAAAAACTTCGCCCTCAACCACTGCGGTTTTCCCTTTGGCGTCGGCGGGAAAAACTATTTCGCCGTCGTTAACTTTTACCGTTATTGATTCATAATCTTTATCGCCCGCAATTTCAATCCAGCAGCCGGCTTTTTTGCATACGTTTACGACGGTTCCTTCGATAAGAACTTTCTTTCCGTCATATTGTTCCGGGTTTTCAAGAATTTCGGAAACTTTTGTTGTTTTTGTCAATGTTAAATCTTTTCCGTATTTTTTACCTCCGTCGGCAAAAGTTAAACTAACGCCGAGCAATAGAGCAAGAAAAATAAATGCGGTTTTTTTCATAAAAGATATCTCCGTTTTTGTTAAAATTGTTTTGCGAAGATAAAAGTTTTATAATTAACAAACAAACTTAAAAATCATTTTATCAGTTTTATTGAAGGAATTTAATGTTTGCCGAAGTCGTCTTTCCGATGCCGTTTAGAAACGCGTTTACTTACAGCGTGCCGAGCGAATTTTCCCGCGTCGTAAAAACGGGAATTAGGGTTGTTGCGCCTTTCGGAAAAAGAGTTTTAACGGGATTCGTTATCTCCGTTAAAGAAAAGACCGACGTAAAGGCAAAGATAAAACCTATAATTGACGCGCTGGATAGCGAACCTATTTTCAGCGACGTAGAATTGAAATTTTACGAATGGCTCGCCGATTATTACTTATGTTCTCTCGGCGAAGCGCTTCGCCATTCCGTGCCGGCGGGACTTTCGGTTGAATCGAAAAAGATTGTCGTTCCGGATACTGCAAAGTGTAGAGAAATTTTTGAGAAAGAAAAGAATAAATCTTCAGTCCGCTCAAGAATTGCAGAGTTCCTCAGCGAAAAAGAGAGCGCGAGAATTACTACAATTCAAAAAATTGCGGGAAGAAAAAACATTTATTCTCAGCTCAAATCTCTCGAAAAAGCGGGCGCAATAACAATTGTCTATCAAATTGAAAACGCAAAAGTCCGAACGAAAACTTTAAACTTCGTAAAGCTCGCCAAGCCGATAGATGAAATATACGACGCGCTCCCCTCGCTGGAAAAACGTTCTCCGAAGCAATTTACAATTCTACTTGAGCTTACGACCGTAAAGGAATTTGAAGTTCAATTAAGCGAGCTGCTAAAAAAAACAAAAGCAAGTCAATCCTCTGTTGAATCTCTTCAAAAAAAGGGATTTGTCGAAATATTTGAGAAAGAAATTGAACGGGTTTTCAGCGATTTATATTCCGAAGATTCGCAAACCCTCACGCCCACGGCGGATCAGCGGAAAATTATTTCCGGTATCACGGAGAATATTCGGCTCGGAAATTTTAAACCGTTTCTCCTTCACGGAATTACGGGAAGCGGAAAAACGCAAGTCTATATCGAATTAACAAAAAAAGCTCTCGCGCTTGGAAAAACCGCGCTGATATTAGTTCCGGAAATTTCATTAACGCCGCAGATAACAACAAGATTTACGCACAACTTCGGCGGTTTGGTTACCGTCATTCACAGCCGGACGTCGCACGGCGAAAGATACGATTCTTGGCGCGGTATAATTTCGGGAAAATATAAAGTCGTTATCGGCGCGCGCTCGGCGCTTTTTTCTCCCTTGAACAATCTCGGGCTTATTGTCGTTGACGAAGAACACGACGCAAGTTACAAACAATGGGATATGACGCCGAGATACAACGCCCGCGACGCCGCCGTGGTTAAAGCTAATCTTTATAAATGCCCGATCATACTCGGCTCCGCTACGCCGTCGATTGAAAGCCGCTACAACGCGGAAACCGGGAAATATGAATATCTGGAATTGAAGGAAAGAATTGACGACGCAAAACTTCCGCATATCCGGCTGATTGATATCACGGCGGAAAAAAAGAAGAAGAGAATGGAACATATCTTTTCTCAGACTCTTATTAACTCAATAGCGGAAAAACTTAGAAAAAAAGAAGGAGTAATTATTCTTCAGAACAGACGCGGATTTGCGACGCAGGTTTACTGCGATGACTGCGGAGAATTAATTACATGCGACAATTGCTCCGTGCCTATGGTGCATCACCTCGACGCAAATAAAGTTCAATGTCATTATTGCGGCACAATACGCGACGTTCCGCGCGAGTGCCCTAATTGCGGCTCGCTTTCGCTGAAGTTTTTCGGCACGGGAACGCAGCGGGTTGAAGACGAACTTCAATATCATTTCCCTAACGTGAAAATCGAACGCGTGGATTCCGACGCTATTATGAAAAGGGGGCAATTGACTTCAATCTTAAACAGATTTAAAAATAACGAGACGAATATTCTCGTCGGCACCCAAATGGTTTCAAAAGGGCTTGATTTTTCACACGTTACGCTCGTCGGCGTAATTTCCGCCGAAACAACTTTATGGCTGCCCGATTTCCGCGCGGACGAACGCACGTTCCAGCTGTTGACTCAAGTGGCGGGAAGAGCGGGACGCAGCGCCAAACCCGGCGAAGTGATTATCCAAACGCTGAACAAGAAAAATTTCGTTTTGGAAAAAGTTCTGACGAACGACTACGACGGGTTTTATCAAAAAGAACTCAAACTCAGGATGCGCGGCGAATATCCGCCGTTTACCCGTTTATGTTTGATTGAGACCAAAGATAAGGAAGAAAGAAAGGCGCGCGGCGCGGCAAACGATTTGCATAAATATTTATTAAAACAGGAAAAACCGATAAAAGTTTCTCCCGTAACCCAAGCGGTAATCTACAAATTGAAAGGCTTCTACCGCTACCAAATTATTGTCAGAAGCCGCCGCAGCGTTGACGTCGGCGGCAAAGGATTGCGAAGCGCGGTTCTCGATTCGTATATTGATTTCAACCGGTTCTCCCGCTTCAAAAACGTTAAAGTATTGATAGACATTGACCCTCAGAGCGTTGTGTGACCGGATAACTTCGGCGTATTCCGCGCAAACCAAAAGTCTTTTCCGATGCTTAGTTATTTTTATTAATTTGCGGTTCAATAAAATAATTATTCTTCAATAATTTTACCGCCGGAAAGAGTTTTATGGATAAAAAATCCCGTTGGGAACTTGCGCAGGAATACGAACAAAATTGGTGGAAATCCGTCCGCGATAATGTTGATATGACTTTTTATGAAACGTTCGCGGAAGAGGTGAAAAAACTTGCCGCTCCGCATATCAAAATTAAAAGCGACACAAACATACTTGAAATAGGAAGCGGCGCGGCGGGAATAATAACTCATTTCAAAGAATCCGGCGAACGTTACGCAATCGATCCGCTGGAAGACCTTTATTCATCGGTTGAAAACTTTACCGCATACCGCGATGAAACGGTAAAATATTTTAACGGAAAAGGCGAAGCTTTGCCGTTCCCAAATCAAAAATTCGATTTGATTCTTATCGATAATGTGCTCGACCACTGCGAAGACCCGCCGCAAGTAATGAACGAAATAAAACGAACTTTGAAAAAGAACGGAATAGTTTTCTTCCGGCAGAACACTTATAATTTGTGGGGTAAGTTTGTTAGGCGTTTAATGGAAAAAGCCCTGATAGATAAAGGGCATCCGTTTACTTTTACTAAAAAAAATCTGCTTCGAAAATATTTTCAAGACGATTACGAAATTCTTTTTTATTCCCGCTCCGGTTATTTTAAAACTTGGGTAAAGGAACTGACGACGTTTAATAAAAAGAATTTCATTAAAGCGCTCCTTTTTGTAACGCGCGATAAAGCGACTTATATTTTAAGAAAAAAATAATAACCGCGTCAATTATCGCTTTGCCGCAAAGAATTTATAACGCCGAATTGTTTAAAAGAAAAAAGCCCGACGTAAAAACATCGGGCTTCGGTTTAGGAAAGAAAAATTTATTCCTCTACAATGTGATTCTTAAATCTGCCGCCGCTCTTCATCGGGTCTTCTTTGTAACCGAGCTTTTTCCAATCGAGACGTTTTTTGCCCGTTACGCCGTGACATTCCGTGCATTTAAGCGCGTCGTCCGCCAGCGCAACCATGTGATTGATCGGCCAGTACATTTTTGTTTCGATAAAACCGACCTCGCCCGAAAACTTTAGTCCCGCGGCTTTCATTCCGATTTCGGAAGCCTGCTTCCAATCGAATGTTTTCCAATATCCGTCTTTACCGAAAAGATGCGGAATAATCAGATAATTGTTAACCGGATCAAACGGCTGTTTTCCTCTCATCGCTTTGAACGGCGTGATTTTAGAATTGGGATCCGTGATTGAACCTTCCAATTTATTGAAGACCAGCGGTTCGTTGGGATCAAGTTTTTCGCCCATTCTGTAATAATCGGTTTTTCCGTCGTACCATTCATAATCGGGAATTACGTTTGCTTCCCAAATAAATTCCCCTTTTTTCTTATGATAATCGGGTTTTCCGTATTTGTCAATTTTAGGCGTTCTGTCCTCTCCGGCTTTCGACCAATCCCACCACATCTTCGTGGGCTCTTCTCTTGCGAATTCGGGAATATGGCAAGTTTCGCAAGCAATGGTTTTCGTATGTTTGTTCAATATCGCTTTGTCGTGCGGATCCGCATCGTGGCAGTCCTCGCATGAAAAGTGATTAACGCCTTCCGCCATTGAACCTTGCCCGGCGCCGGAGATTTTATGTTTTTCCGTTTCGTGGCAAACCGTGCATTGAAAATCGAGTTTCCCCATGTGAACGTCGAGTTCCGGTCCGGGATCGTACATCGAATCGTCCATATCGCCGTGCTTAACGCCCGACCCGCCGCCGCCGTCAAAATGGCAAATGCCGCAGTTGTGGCGCGTCGGACGCCCGACGCTCTGCGCTACTTTTACCAAATCAACCGATGTATCCGGCATACCGGCTCCGGTGGGAATTTTTTTGTACGTGCCGGTTTGATCGTGGCAAATTAAACAATCAATATTGTTCTCGTTTGTGAAATCGAATGTAGAGTCTTTCCAGCCGTAACCCGCATGACAACTAGTGCACCGCGGCCAGTTTGATTGAATTGAAATACAATAATTATTAATCATATTCTTTTTGCCGAGCGAATTTTCAGATTCTCCTATCCAGTTCCAATGACGCGTATGCATAAAATCGCTTCCAACGTCGTCGTGGCAAGCTAAACATGTTTCCGTTACTTCCTGCGGAGAATCAAACGGACCTTCAATATCTTCCGCGTGGTTATGAGTCTGCGCAGCAATTTGGGAAAAAGAAAAAATCGATAAAACTAAAACAAGGAGCGCTAACTTTCGCATTGGTGCACCTCTAATATTGTTAATTGAAGAAAAACCATTTAAATAATATAAAAAGATACGAAGGTGGTATTTGAAATCCAAAAACATTTTTTTTGTTATGATTTACATTCTATCCCTTTATCCACAAAGCATTAAAGAAATACAAAAAAAATAAATCAAATTGCGCGAAATCGCCATTCGTCCAACGTTTTAATACTAAGCTTTTCCCCATGACTAACCGGAAATATTTCCTTTATTGAAGAAAGAATAAAGAAATTAAAAGAGGCAATTCACGCGGGCTTTTATGATTTTGATTCGCAAAATAGTTTCTTTATTTTTGTAAAAAGTTTGAACGGCGATGATTACGATCACACTAAACCACTATATTACATATTTTCTTCTCGCTATATAATAATTCGGAGCGGCTATCAAAACTTACGATTTCATTATTATCGGCAGCGGATTCGGAGGTTCTGTTTCCGCTCTCAGATTGACCGAAAAGGGTTACAAAGTTCTCGTTATTGAAAAGGGGAAAGAATACAAACCGGAAGATTTCCCGAAATCAAATTGGAATTTGAAACGATGGTTCTGGTTTCCAACAATGAGGTTTTTCGGATTTTTCAAATTGACTTTTTACAGACACGTAACAATTCTTTCCGGCGTTGGCGTAGGCGGCGGTTCGCTGGTTTACGCAAATACTCTTCCCGTGCCAAAAAAACAATTCTTCGAATCAAAATCATGGTCGCATCTTGCCGATTGGAAAACGGAACTTGCGCCGCATTACGAAACGGCAAAACGTATGCTTGGCGTGGCGAAAAATCCGAGAATGGAAAACGGCGATTACGTTCTTCAAAAAATCGCCAAAGAGATCGGGCAGGAAAAAGATTTTGAATTGACGGACGTCGCCGTCTTTTTCGGCAAGCCGGACAAAGTAGTTCCCGACCCTTATTTCAACGGCGAGGGACCGGAACGTTCCGGCTGCAACTTCTGCGGCGCGTGCATGATTGGCTGCCGATACAACGCTAAAAATACGCTCGATAAAAATTACCTTTTTCTTGCGCGGAAAAAAGGCGCGGAAATTATTTCCGAGTCGGAAGTTTACGACGTAATTCCTATTGACGAAAATGGGGAAAAGGGTTACAAAGTAAAATGGAAATCATCCACGAAAATTTTCAAGCATAAAGGCGAATTCAAAACAAAGGGCGTCGTTTTTTCCGGCGGCGTTCTCGGAACGATTCCGCTGCTTCTTAAATTGAAGAATTCTTCCCTTCCGAATCTTTCCGAATCGGCGGGAAAAGGAGTTCGCACAAATTCCGAAAGTCTGCTCGGCGTTACGGCTCCGCAGAAAGAATCGGTTTTTTCCGACGGAATTGCGATAAGTTCTATTCTTCACACGGACGATTACAGCCATCTCGAACCGGTGCGTTATCCTTCAGGCTCCGGATTCTGGAGACTTATGATGGCTCCCATGCTGGACGGAAAAAATTGGGCAACCCGTTTTCTGAAAGTTTTTTACCAATTAGTCCGACATCCTAAAAAATGGAGTAAACTTTATTTTGTGAAAGATTGGGCGAAGAAAACACAGATACTTCTTTTTATGCAGACTATCGACACAACGCTCCGGTTCGACAAAGGATTATTCCGCATGAAAACAAAGATTGACGCCGGAAAAGCTCCCACGGCGTTCATCCCCGAAGCCCGCACATTAGCCGACAAATTTGCCGCAGAAGTAAACGGCGTTACCGAAGCGCTCCTTTCGGAAACGGTTATGGGAATTCCTACAACCGCGCACATTCTCGGCGGCGCGTGCATGGGAAAAGATAAAGCGGAAGGAGTGATTGACAAAAACAACAAAGTCTTCGGATACGATAATATGTATGTCTGCGACGGCTCGATGATATCTGCAAATCCGGGCGTTAACCCGTCGCTAACCATAACTGCACTGACTGAAAGGGCGATGAGCAAAATAAAAAAGCCCGATTAAAAAACCGGGCTTTGTCAATCGTTCGCCGATCATTTGACGCTATTTAAGCAAATTCATCTTTTTCACGTCCGTGAATTTCCCTGCGGTAATACGGTAAATGTAAATTCCGCTCGCCAGACTGTTGGCGTTAAAGACTACTTCGTAACGTCCGGCGGTTAAATTCTTGCTAATCAAACTTGCGACTTCCGCTCCGAGAATGTCGTATATTTTTATTTCCGTAAAAGCGTTTTCTTTCAACGAAAATTTAATTGTGGTACTCGGATTGAAAGGATTCGGATAATTCTGCTCGAGTTTAAATTCATCCGGCAAGTCGTTAGATTCTTTATCGTCAATTCCCGTAACGTTATGATCAATCAGATACCAGAAGCCGACGTTTGCAATGTAATTTGCGCTTGTCGATTTACCTATTGCCGCTTGTCCGACGGTCGCGGTCATTCCGTAATTTGCGCTCTGCATTGCCGAGCCGCCGTTGGAAATAACTTTTGACGATATCTGCGCTTGCGCAAAAATATTATTCATTCCAATGGAAAGAACGAATAATAAAATTGTCTTATTTATAAAATGTTTCATAATTTCTCCGCTTTTTAGTTTATCTAAGATTTTTAAAATATTTTCCTCAAAAAACAAAAAGCGTTATTTTTTGTAAACGACAAAAGAAAAAACATTGTCGGCAGTTACTCCCGAAGCGTTCCAAATACGAATCTTTAATTTTCCCGAAACGCTATCGGTTGAAATAAATCCCGGATTTACGCTAGTTATTGTCGCTACCGTAACAAAGTCTGCATAATAATAAGTGTATCCAACAATTGAAATTAAAAAATCTCCCGTTGAAACATGTGAAACGCTAAAATTATCAGTCGATCCATCATAAATTGTTCCGTCCGAACCAATTGTACCGTATGCAATAGGCACCAAATTTGCATCGCCGGTGGAAGTTCTTTGAATTTCGTGTTTTACAATAAGATCGTTGTTTTGAACTTTCACGGCGCCGTCGTTTGTAATTACTAAATCATGCCCGCCGACGCTTTCTCTATAAAAAGTTAATCCGTTTGCGTTTATAAGAATTTCCCATGCGCTACTGCCAGGGAATCCTGACAATCTGAGAGCGGGCAAAACCGAACTGTAAATATCCAAGCCTCCCATTGGATTATTGGTTCCGATTCCGACGTTTCCGTCGTTATAATACAAATTTGAACCGTTTGCGCTCCAAAGAGATCCGCCGCCGGCGTTATCAGTTCCGGGCGCCCATTGAGTTCCGTCAAATTTTAAGACTTCTCCGGCAAGCGGCGTTGAAGAAGAAAGAGGTTTGCTTTGCAAACCGGCGACCGTGGGATTGGGATAACTTCCGCTCAAATCTCCGTTAGCCGTCCCGCTTGGAACGGCGGTTATTCCCGCGGCAAGTTTTGCCTGCGTTACGGCTCCGTCCTCAATTTTATTTTCCGTAATTGCGCCGTCTTCGACCGTCCCCGCCGAAAAAGAATAAGGCGAAGAAGTTAATTGAATTCTCGGCTCGAGTTCTGAATCGCTTTCAATTTTTACGCCGAGCCAATATTGTTCGTCGAAAGGGAGCGTAATCGGGTCTATTGAACCCAATATAACGCTGAACACGCCGCCGGATACGGTTACGTTTTGAGTTTCGCTCCATATTGAACTTCCTCCCGTTACGGCATTGTATAGCTTGAATATCATCATATAATCCCCATCGGGAAGGTTCGAGCCGCTATTATCGGTCGCTACTCCTTGGAAGGAGATTGTCTGCGGCGTTTGAGCGGAAATAGAGATTGCGAAAGCCAATAAGAAAAATAAAGTAATTGTTAAACGTTTCATCTGTTTCTCCTGTAAATAATGGTTGGGATTTTTAAGATTTGATTTAATTGTTAAAGTTTAAATAATTGGCTCACAATGGTTTCAAACAATGATATTTGATATTCCCTAAAAACACAAAACCATAATAAATATTCGCGCCGGAACAAAATATGCTTCCGGTCACATGTGATAATTAAAACGTCCGGGTTTTTTAGTTTTATAATTCTTAAAGTTTAAGAAGAAATAGTTTAACATTTGGGACTGAGTTCTAAAGAATACAGTAATTTTAAAACATAGATTTTGGGCTAAAGCAGTTTTTGTCTATTATTTTTTTACCGCCGCTTTTAAGCGACGGCAATTGTCGTTGCCTTCAGGAAACGGCGCATATAAAACAAAAATGATAGCGGCTTTAGTCCAATAATGCTGTTATTATTAGAATTCAGCCGCATTTTGAGCGGAATAAATTATTTGATCAGCTTTTTCATTTTCTCAATTTCGTCGCGCAGCATAGCCGCTCTTTCAAACTCCAAGTCCTTTGCGGCTTTCAGCATTTCTTCGGTCATTTGCTCAAGCAGATCTTCTTTCTGTTCTTTGGACATATATTTTATTACCGGTTCGGCGGCTTTCATAAAGTAAGATTCTTCTCTTTCATTTTCTTTTTTCCGGACGTCTGCAATGGAAGTTGACGATAGAATTTCTTCGCGGCTTTTGTAGATTGTTTTTGGCTCTATACTGTGTTCTCTGTTATATTCCATTTGTATTTTGCGTCTGCGGTTTGTTTCATCGATAGTTTTCTTCATTGATTTTGTAACGCGGTCGGCGTACATAATTACTTTTCCCTCAACGTTTCGCGCGGTTCTTCCCGCGGTCTGCATCAGCGAGCGTTCGCTGCGGAGAAAGCCTTCTTTGTCCGCGTCAATTATTGCAACGAGAGAAACTTCGGGCAAATCCAATCCTTCGCGCAAAAGGTTTACGCCGACAAGAACGTCAAAATCACCGATGCGCAAATCGCGGATTATTTCCACTCTTTCCAGCGCGTCGATGTCGCTGTGGATGTAGCGAACTTTTATGGCAAGTTTGTCGAGATAATCGGATAGATCTTCCGCCATCTTTTTTGTCAGAGTAGTAACGAGAACGCGCTCTTTTTTCTCGATGCGAATTTTTATTTCGCCGATCAAGTCGTCAATTTGACCTTTGATAGGACGCACTTCAATTTCCGGATCGAGCAGTCCGGTGGGGCGAATTATCTGTTCGACTATTACGCCTTTGCTTTTTTCCAATTCATAATCGCTCGGCGTCGCGCTGACATAAATCACTTGGTTCGTAAGCGCTTGAAACTCTTCAAACTTTAACGGACGGTTATCAAGCGCCGACGGAAGACGGAAGCCGTGCTCGACGAGAACCTCTTTGCGCGAGCGGTCGCCGTTATACATGCCCCGCACCTGCGAAACGGTAACGTGCGATTCGTCAATCACCAAAAGAAAATCTTTCGGAAAATAATCAAACAGACACGCGGGACGCGAGCCCGGCGGGCGGGCGTCCATGTGCCGTGAATAATTTTCAATTCCGGAGCAATATCCAATTTCCTTTATCATTTCAATGTCATAACGCGTACGCTGTTCAAGCCGCTGAGCTTCGACGTATTTTTCTTCAGCCCAAAAATATTTCAGCCGCTCTTTTAATTCCTCCTCAATTGTTTTCACGGCGCGCATCGTTTGCTCTTTTGTAGTCACAAAATATTTTGCCGGATAAATCGGAACCGAATCGACTTCTTGAAGTATCTCTCCCGTTAACGAATCTATGATTGAAAGCCGCTCGATTTCGTCGCCCCAAAACTCAATTCGCACGGCTTCTTCATATTGGTAAGCGGGGATAATTTCAACCACGTCTCCGCGCGCGCGGAATGTTCCGCGCGTAAAATCAACGTCATTACGGGTATAATAAATTTCAACAAGCTGCCGCAAAAGTTTTTTTCTGGAGATTTCCGCGCCTTTTTTTAGAAACATGATCTGTTTCGCATATTCGTCCGGCGCTCCTATTCCATAGATACAACTTACGCTTGCAACAATTATCACGTCGTTTCGTCCTTCAATTAAAGACGTGGTCGCTTTAAGCCGCAGTCTGTCGATCTCTTCGTTTACGGAAAAATCCTTTTCGATGTAAAGGTCTTTTTTTACAACGTAGGCTTCCGGCTGATAATAATCGTAATAACTGATAAAAAATTCCACCGCGTTGTTCGGAAAAAAAGATTTGAACTCGGCGTAAAGCTGCGCGGCAAGCGTTTTATTGTGCGAAATAATCAGCGTTGGTTTGTTGATCTCTTTAATAACGTTTGAAATGGTAAACGTTTTCCCTGAGCCGGTTACGCCGAGAAGCGTTTGATGCTTGTCGCCTCGCTTGATTCCTTCCACAAGTTCTTTAATTGCCTGAGGCTGATCGCCGGAGGGCTGATAATTGGATTCGAGTTGAAATTTATTCATTTTAAATTATTCCGAGTCAAACATTAAATATAAAAAATAGTTCGATTATATCTTTCAAAAAAGACAAAATATTTTTCGAAGAAAATTTTTGTATTTTGCAAAAGACTAATAAAAGAATTAAAGAGCGTAAATATGAACAGAGAAATACATAAATGGCGCAGTCCGGCGCTTAACAAAGATATGGAAATCGTAGTTTACGGACATTACGGAACGGCTCTTTTGATGCTGCCGACCGCCGCCGCCGACTATCTTGAATACGAACGCTTTCAAATGATTGACGCGATTGCGCCGATAATCGATTCGGGAAAGTTTAAAGTTTTTTCAATCAATTCAATCAACAACGAAGCGTGGCTGAACAACTCGATGTATCCGCCGCATAAGTCGTTGCGGCACGGACAGTTTAATCACTACGTTATGTCGGAAGTCGTTCCTTTTATTTTCAATCATTGCGCGGGTCCGCTGCCCATTATTACAACCGGCGCGTCGCTCGGCGCTTATCACGCGATGAATCTTTTTCTCCGTCGCCCCGATTTGATCCGGGGAACAATTGCTATGAGCGGAGTTTATGATTTGAAAGCCTACACTAAAGGGTATTACGACGATCACGTTTATTTCAACTCGCCGGTTGATTACTTGCCGGCTCTAAACGACGAACATCTTTTGAACCAAATGAGAGATAACAAAGGAATAATTATCGCCTCGGGACAGGGAGATTACGAAGATCCCGAAGCGTCGCGGCGCATGTCGGACATTCTTAATTCAAAAGGAATTAAACACTGGCTCGATATTTGGGGATATGATATGCCGCACGACTGGCCGACGTGGCGGAAAATGCTGCCTTATTTTTTGGAGAAGTTTTAAACTAAAGCGCTGCATTTCAATTGCTATGAGATTTCTCTTTTAACCGCAATCCGCTTTCAGCGGTCGCAAAGAATGCGCTAAGTTCACAAAGAGAGCTAATTTTACTTCTCTTATTTAACTTTCTTGCTCTTATCGGCGAAACGTTATTTCAGTTTTGCGGAATTCATTTCGGCAAATATAAAACACTCTCGCGGTTGCACTAAAGGGCAACATTTTTTACATTTGTTTTATGAATGATAAATCGAAACATCGGAAAATAGTTTTTTACAAGAATTACTTTTCTGATTTTTTTGTAAAACAAGAGGAGAATGTTAAAAGTAAAATAGTTTGGATTTTCCAACTAATCGAAGAGTTACAACGCGTTCCCGAAACGTTTCTCAAACACGTTGAAAGCACAGAGGGACTTTATGAAATTAGAGTTCGAACAGGAAAAAATATTTACAGAATTTTTTGTTTTTTTGACGAAGGGAGAATAATAGTGATTATTAATTCTTTTCAAAAGAAAACGAAGAAGACTCCGCGAAAGGAAATTAAATTGGCGATGAAAATAAAGAAGGAATATTTTAATGAAAAAGAAAAATTTAAAAACTCTTGAAGAATTTAAAGAAGAACACTTTGGAAAAAGAGGAACTCCGAAAAGAGAGAAACTCGAAAGCGGATATGAAGCATTCAAAATAGGAGCGTTGATTCAGGAAGCGAGATTGAAAAGGGGATTAACGCAAGAAGAACTTGCCGAAAAATGCGGAACGACTAAATCGTATATTTCTAAAATAGAAAATAACATCAAAGAAGTTCGTATTTCTACTCTACAAAAAATTGTTGAAGTAGGATTTGGCGGCGAACTGCAACTCTCAATAAAAATCTAATTGTTATTTTTTTGAGGAACAGGAATTTTAAACTTTCCCGATTTCATTTTTGTTGCCGGCTTTTTAGAGAGCTTGTATAAAACAAATTCATAGTTTTGTTCTGTAATTTTTTTCACCGGTTTCGCGTTATAGTTCTTCAAAACATTGTCGCAAAGCCCGTTCTGCGCAGAGTCCGGCGCGATGCACCAGTAGTTCCAATCGAAATAGACTTCGTCTTTGTATTTCGGGAAAATAATTTGATCGACGTAAAATCTTTCATTTGTAATTATGGACGTTTGACCGGCATTCTTTCCCCAAAGAAGAAACATGCTCGGATTGTGCGTAAAGACGAAAGAATTCTCCGGCAGAATTTCCGCGAACTTTTCCGCCGCTTTATGATCGGCGCGCGCCGCCCACGCTTCCTGCGATTCGGCGCGGATTGACGGCATAAAAGCCGAAAATTGGAGAAGGAGAACGGCGCCGGCGACCCAAGAAAAATGTTTTTCCATTTTCGGGAAAAGGGATTTCAATTTAACTATCCCGAATCCGGCGAGCAGCGAAAGCGGAACGTATGAAACGAGCGAATAACGAACGTCCGCGCCGTAGTCGTAGCTTCCCGCATAGAACAAAAGAAATATTCCCCAAAAGGAAAAGAACCACAAAGCGATAATAAATCGTTGCTTTATAAATTTTTTATCGAAGAATGAAACAAAAAAGAGAAGCGTTATTAATGCGGGGAATCTTACGTTTCTCAAATAGAAAAGAACGTTAGTTTTGAAATTGTAGAGAAAATATTCAAAACCCATTCTGTTTGCCGAACTTCCCCAACTGTCGTTTCGAACAGCCCAAAGATGAAGCCACTGGGTTAACGCCAAAAGAAGAAAGAGCGAAATCATAAAATAAAATTTTCCGTTTTTCAATTCCGCAGGCTTCAAAAGGACAATAAATAACAGCGTCAGCGGAGCGATGAAAATTGATTCGGGACGAAACTGAATAGCGTAAGCAAGAACGGAAGCGTAAAAAATAAGCGACCAATTATTTCCTTTTCGCAAGTAGAAAAGAGCGGCAAGAAACGAAAGTCCCGCGAAGAACAGAGCGGACGGCTCAACGTTTGCCGCGCCAAACCAGAGCGAATTCTGCGGAAGCGTAATAAAAACAAGCGTCGAAAAAAGTCCCGTCAGAAAATTCCCGAATAGAAAATAAGCGATAAGAAAGACCAGCAGAGCGGACGCGGGGAATAGAAAATTATTGAGAGCGAACGCCGTCGTTTCGCTTGCTCCGAAGACGCGGAAAGCGAGGCTGAGCAAATGCGGATATCCGTACGGCTGCTTGTTGTATTCGCCCGATCGGCAATTATAAACGCCGTATTCGGTGTAACCCTCGTTGCACAACTCAGCCTTGTGAAGCGCGGAAAGATTTTGCGCAATGTTTTGATAAATATCCTCGTCGTAATATAATCTGTGAGTCCGCGGCGCGACAAATGAGGCTAAAACGAAAGCGATAATTAACAGAGCCAAAAGATAAAACGTTTGTAGTCCGTTCATCTTCTTGAATACCGCGGTTATCATCCCCAGCAAGCCGGCAAAGCCAATAATGATAAGGAGAAAATCGGTCTCAAGAAAATAATAGTGGAGATTAATTAAAATATTTTTCAGCGATGAATTGTCGTTAAAACTTGCAAGTAAAACAAAAACCGTAAGAACCGCCGCCGAAAGGAAAGCCGCGGCGATAAAGAAAATTTTATTTCTCTTTGCGTCATTCATCTTTCGAAACAAGATAATTTTCGAGGATCATATATTTTACTTTCGACGACGTAAAAACCTCAAGCGCTTCTTCGGGACGGCACACCAAGGGAAGTCCGTGTATATTAAAGCTTGTATTCAGAACAACGCCGAATCCGGTAATCTCTTTCAGACGTTTCAATAGATTATAAAATCCGGGAACCGAAGAATGGACGGTCTGCGGTCGGCATGAGCCGTCGATATTTATCACGCCGCGCATATTTTGCAAAAATTCTTTTTTTACCATATAAGAATTTGTCATGTGATAGTTAGGGTCGCCGTCGTAATCGTCGAGTAGTCTTTCCGCGTCGCTTTCCAGCATCGAAGGACAAAACGGCTGGAACCAAACGCGTTTCTTTAATAATAGATTCAGTCTGTCTTTTATTTCCGGAGAATCGGGGCGCGCAACAATACTGCGGTTCCCGAGCGCGCGAGGACCGAATTCCATTCTGCCGCGGAACCAAAAAATAATTTCTCCATCGGCTACAAGTTCGGCGGCGCGCATTTCAATTTCGTCTATAAATTCGTATTTAACCCCAAATTGTTCAAGCGCGGATTTCACTTCGTCGTTCTCAAAACCGAGCCCGAATGAAATTTTTATCATGTCATATTTTGACGCGCCGTTAAGTTTATGGTTTAACGCCATCGCCGCGGCGGCGGCCAAACCTCCGTCGCCCATGTGCGGAAAGACGAAACAGCGTTCGCAATCATCCGCCAGACGAAGTTTTCGGTTTATTTTTATGTTTGAAAAAACGCCGCCGGAAAGAGCGAGTTTTCGGAGTCCGGTTTTTCTCATCGCGTTCTTTACAAGCGCGACGACGTGATGATCGAGAGCCTGCTGCGCGAAATAGGCGAACTGTTCCATCGGCGTATGCCAAAGAATTTTTTGAAGTTCATCGTACATTTGAAGAGACGAATATTTGGCTTTAATATCCAAGTCGTTAACTTCAAAGAATTCAATCATCGGATTTTGCTCCGGTAAAAACGGCAGAGAGAAATCCGCCAGAGCCATAACTTTTCCTTCGTCTTCAAGTTCGCGCATGTTCAATAAATTCGTAACGTGTTCAAAAAATATTCCGAGCGAATTCTTCGCGGAAATTTTCGAAAGAGGTTTCAGACTTCCGTTTTCAAATAAGTAAATCGAACCGGAAAGCCCGTCGCCCAGTCCGTCGAGCGTAACGACCAAAGCTTTGTCGAATCCGCTTCCGAAAGCCGCGGACGCCGCGTGCGAGTAATGATGATCGAAAATATGGAGGTTGAAATTTCGGAAACCGAGCGCGGACAACTCTTTCCCAATGAAGAGCCGCGAAAGATACTCGGAGAGAGCGTTCGGCGGGAATTCGGTGATTTTATATTTCAATTGTTTTATTAAGCGGGCGCTTTTTGTAAGCGGCAGTTTTCTTCTTCTGATCAGATAATATTTCTCTTTCGTATTCGGGAAAACGCGCGAAAAAGTTTTTGCCGGATCGCTTGTGGAGACGGCGACGTCGCGAATCTCTTGCGCCGAAAGCCCCGCGAAATCAAGGCACGCTTGGATTGATTTTGCCGGAAATCGTATTTCCAATTTTCTTCTCGTCAACCTCTCTTCATTAACCGCAAAAAGAATTTCGCTTCCTTCAATCAGCGCGGCGCCCGAATCGTGTCCGTCCCATATTCCTAAAATCGGCATAGAGCAAAAATCCTAAAAATTAAAAAAACAGATATTTAATGAACGAATAAACGTAACGATAAGAAACCGACGTCAGTTTAATGTGCGATTCTCCGTATTTTCTTCTGTATTCGTGAGAAGGAACGTCCATCATTCTATAACCCTTTTTCAAAGTTTTGATTATCATTTCCTGTTCAATAGTCGTGATTTCTTCGCGCAAGTCTAATGAACGCAGCACTTCCGTCTTTGCGGCTCTGAAACCGTTTTGGCTTTCGCTCAGTCGGACGTTGAATTTCCAATTGATCATCGCCGTAATAAACGAGCTTCCCATCAAACGGAAACACTCGTCGAAAGTTCCGTGCAGTTCGTCGGAACCGCCGAGCAAACGGGAGCCGGAAACATGATCGGCTTTATCGTCGAGAATCGGTTGAACGAGATTCGGAATTTCATCAGGATCGTGAGAACCGTCGGCGTCAATAAAAACGGTAATTTCGTTTTTTACGTACGCGATGGCTTTCCGCAGCGCAAGTCCTTTGCCGCGTTCTTTGCAGACGACTATTCTCGCGCCCGCTTCCCTGCCGAGTTCAACCGTTCTGTCCGTCGAATCCCCGTCGATAATCAGCACGTCGTTTGAATACGGCAGACACTTTTCGGTAATCTCAACAATCGATCTCTCTTCGTTGAGCGCGGGTATCACTACGGATACTTTACTTCTGAATTCTTCGTCCATTTTTATTTTCCGTTGTTTCGTTTGAACAATATTTTTTTCCCCGCTTGCCGAAGATTTCCGAAAACGCTTTGATACGCTTCGCAAGGCGTCCAGCAGTTCGGACAATTTTTATTTAGAATGTCCCGTTTAATTTCAGGGACTATATTTTGATTTAACATCGCCGTCAGATCGTAATCGAAATCGCGGATGTTCCCGATTTTTTTATCCCAAATACTGCACGGGTGCGCGTTGCCGTACGGATCGAGATAAACCGACGACGAAAGCGCTTTACAGTCTATCGGCGTTACTCCGGTCTTTAAATAATCTTTAAGCAGTTCAAGATAAATATTTTCCAGAAAATTTATCGGGTTAAACAATTCTTTTTTCCGTTCCCTGAAAAACTCGAATTCCTTTATCAGCGCGTCGTAATTGTTTTTAATTCCTAAATCCACGCCGCTGTTTTGATAATAGTTCTCGGACGAATGCGCCAGATTCATGTGAAATTTTTTATACGAAACATCCGGGAAAACCGTTCTTACGCTTTCAACCGTTTCTTCAAATTTCCCGAAATTGAATTTCGACAAGGTAAATCCGAAAAATATTTCAAAACGATTGTTTTGATAAGACTTTAACTCGGCGTAAGCGTCCATAACGGAACGCCAATTCCCTTCAACGCCGCGGACGTAATCGTGAACTTTTTCCGGACCGTCGAGACTGAACGTAACCGTGAATTTTTTCGGCTTGAATGAAATTATCTTTTTGATATTTTTAACGGTCAGTTCTTTTTTTACGACGTTTGTCGGAATGTGAAGGTGATAAAGATTTTTGTTTTCGCGAAGTATGATTTCCGCGACTTCCGCGGCGTCGTTCCGCAGAAAAATTTCTCCTCCGGTTAAATCGATCCAAGAAAACTTATTTGATTTTTTAAAGAATTTTTCTATTTCATCCGTTTTAAGTTCATTAGAAGATTTAATTTGCCAAATATTGCATGTCAAACATTTGGAATTACACTTGTTTGTTAAATTAAAATTTAATTTATAAGGAAAGGAAACATCCTTAAAGTTTGAAACGGTTATGTTTTTGAAAAGATTTAATTCTTTATTCATAAAAGATTTTCTTTCTGCGGGAAATTATTTTTTGAGCGCAATAATTATCATACAACAATAGAGTTTCTGAAAAACAAACGCTCCGTCATTCAGCCGCCGGCTGAATGACAATATCTTATTTTGGAGGAACTCTAATATAAACTTAATTATTTCTTTGTGTAAAATCTATCTAATATAGAATTGACGGCAATTCAGAGTCAAATATTTTTCATAAATTTTTGTTTTTGCTAATCTTAAATTTGGCGCTAATTTGCTTGGAATTGAGAAAAGCGATTAAAAAGTTTTGGGTTGCGGATAAATGTTTTTTTTCTTACTTTAATTTTAAGCTACGCTCAGCTTTTGATCTCTCCCGCTGAATATTTTAATATTTAATTAGGAGGAGACTTTGAATAACCTAAAATACTAGTCATTCCGGCAATCTTTTAGCCGGGATCTCCCATATAAGAATAGATTCCGTGTAAAACCATCGCGGAACGACGGTTGGTAAGAGGTTATTCAAAGCCTACTAGGAGTTAAAACCATGAACAAATCAACGCTATTTATCTCGATATTCTTCCTCTCAATTACAATTTTAATCGGTCAAAATTTAACATTTGAAGAACCCGAGATATCAGCCGGCGCAGAAGCCGCTTTTTTATTACAGAAAGCCCTCAATTCCGGGAATGCGGAGAATCTGATCTTCAGCGGAAACGGCGGCGGCGATAAAACGACAACGGAAAGTATTATCGCTTCAATTACTCCCATTTACGGCGTCGATTTTGATACGGACGCCTCAACAAGCGGTTCTTATCATACGCCGCCGGATCCTTCCGGAGCTGCGGGACCGTCTCATTTGGTTGCGGTTAATAATACATGTATTAGATGGAGCGATAAAAACGGCTCCGGAGTTACTTTAATGCGTCTCGGCAAAAATTCAACAACGATTGCCGGAAGCTTCTTTCAGCCGCTCTCGCCCGTAAACGCGCTTTTCGATCCGAAAGTAATTTACGATCAATATTTCGACCGATTTGTCGTCGTGGCTTTGGAAAGACAGGACGTCGCCGCGGGAGATCCGGTGAATGGCTCAAGAATATTGGTTGCGGTTTCCTCTTCTTCGGATCCGAACTCCCCTTGGTATTTTACGCAAATCAATTCAAACATTTCAATTTCAGGAAGCGCGACTTGGGCTGATTATCCGGGCTTTGCCGTAAATCCGGACGGAATTTTAATTACAACGAATCAATATACTTACGGAGCGTCCGGTTCTTACAAAGGTTCCCGTTTATGGGTTATTGAAAAGGGCGTCGGAACGGGCGGATTTTATGACGGAGGAACCGCCATTGTCGTTCATCTTTACGATCCGACAACAAGCGCCGGCGCGTCTTCGTTAACAATTCAGCCGGCTCACATGTTCGGACCGCCGCCGCCGGGAGTTTTAGGGTATTTGGTCGGCTATTCCGGATTAACATCAGCCGGAAACGAATTTATATCGGCTATTGAATTTACAGGAACTTACACGGCGCCGACTTTTACGAATACGTATGTTCCTCTCGGTAATGTTGACAATACAAGCGTATCAATGCCGGACGCGCCCCAGAACGGAACGTCAAATTTAATTGATACGGGCGATAGAAGAGCGCTGCGCGCGGTTTGGAATAATAGTTTTTTATATAATACGATGACTCTTCTGCCGGGCTCCGGTCCCGATAACGGGCAGGCGACGGCGCATTGGGTTCAATGCGCGGCGCCGGGAGGAACTATCGGTTATTTTGACCAGGGAAACTGCGGAGGAGAATGGATGGCTGTCGGAACTTACACTTTTTATCCGTCTATTGCGGTTAATTTAAATAATGAAGTTGTAATCGGATTTGCCGCTTCCGCTTCTTCGACGTTTTGCGGCGCTTATTATGAAGGGAGATTACCGGTGGATCCGCCCGGAATTACCCCTTATTTCGGCGCGCTGCAAGCCGGATTAGATTATTATCACAGAACATTCGGCGGCGGAAGAAACAGATGGGGAGATTATTCGAGCGTTTCCGTCGATCCGAGCGACGGAATATCTTTTTGGCTGTTCAATGAATTTGCGATGGCGAGAGGAACGACAATTTCGGGCGAAGACGGTCGCTGGGCAACGGCGTTCGGGAAACTTGTCGATCCTCCGTTTCCGGTTGAGCTGACTTCTTTTACCGGAGAATTTGAAAACGGAAAAGTAGCGCTTCGATGGACAACCGCCACGGAAACTAACAACAAAGGTTTTGAAATTGAGCGGGCTTCGTCCCGACTTGTCGGGACTACGCCCCGCCAGGGCTGGGAAAAAATCGGTTTTGTGGAAGGAGCGGGAAATAGCGTAAACACAAAAGAATATTCGTTCGTCGATAAGTCTGCGGACATTTCACGAAAATATTCTTACAGATTAAAACAAATTGATTTTAACGGAGCTTATGAATATTCGCCGACGATTGAGATTGAAATGTCGCCGCCGGCTGCATTTGAATTAGCGCAGAATTATCCGAATCCTTTTTCAAAAAGTTCCGACGGAAATTCGACGACTACTATTAAATATTCAATTCCTTTTAACTCAACAGATTCCGGCTTTCGCGGGAATGACGCGGTTAACGTAACCTTGAAAATTTACGATATACTTGGGCGCGAGGTAGCGACGCTTGTAAACGGCGTTCAAACGCCGGGCAGGCATTCGGTAACGTTTGAAGGAAGCGGTCTTTCTTCGGGAATTTATTATTACCGCCTTCAAGCCGGCGCGTTTTCTGAAACGAAGAAGATGGCGGTTTTAAAATAATACGTTATTCATTTTGCTTGCAAATTTAATTATTCATATTTTGAATTTGTAATCATTTATTTTAAAGAAATAATTTTATCGTGAAAATTAATCGGGCAGTTTAAAGAGTTTTGATTTTATTGGTTTTTATCTCCTTTAACGGCTTTGCGTAAAGCGTTAAATTAATTTCTCCTAACGAAGGAGGAATTTTTTTTAGAAATAGAGGCGTTATCATAAAATGGGAAGGTAAAAACGTTTCATATCTAAATTTTGAAGTTACATTCGACGACGGAAGGAATTGAATTCTT
This sequence comes from Chlorobiota bacterium, assembly GCA_013151245.1. Classification (GTDB taxonomy): domain Bacteria; phylum Bacteroidota; class Ignavibacteria; order Ignavibacteriales; family Melioribacteraceae; genus JAADIR01. Next base: position 7,709 of record JAADIR010000149.1, on the reverse strand, counting down.
CTCAATAATTAGTTCCTATGTTTGGCTGATTCGAAACTCCGAGATTTCCGATAGTTTCTTAATTATAACTACTAATCTTCAAAATGGGGGAAAACGATGATTAATCGTAAAATATTCTTTCTTTTCGCTATTCTTTTTATTTCGGCAAATCTTTTTGCTCAAAACGCCGCAAGCGTTTGTTCGGCGGCAAAGATTCGCTCTTTCAATCGTCTTCAAAAACTTGCCAAAGTAAATTATCCGGGCGACGAAACAATCGACGTAACTTATTACAAACTTGATTTCGAAATTACCGCCGATCCGGATTATATAAACGGTTATACGCAAATCGATTTCGTTAGTCTTCAAAACGATTTGACTAACTTCTTTCTCGACTTTGCCGACGGCAGGCAAGTTGATTCCGTTGTGATGAACGGCGCGCAGCTTAATTTTGTTTACGCAAACGATAAAATTGAAATAACGCTTTCCTCCGCGCTTGCTCAAAATGAAAAAGCGTCCGTAAAAGTTTATTATCAAGGCGATCCTGAAAGCTCCGGCGGTTTCGGCAGTTTTGCTTTCGAAACGCACGGCGCGCAAAACACTCCCGTTATCTGGAGTCTCAGCGAACCTTACGGCGCAATGTATTGGTTTCCAAGCAAAGACACTCCCGCGGACAAAGTTGATTCTTCCGACGTTTGGGTTTCCTGCGCCGATAATCTTTACGCCGTTTCAAACGGAACGCTAATTGCGAAGAAGAGAATAGGCGGCGGCAAATTCCAATTCCAGTGGAAAAATCATTACCCGATAGCGGGGTATCTGATCTCGATAGCGATTACGGATTATGCGATTTACAAAAATCAATTTGAATACGAACCCGATAAATTCATGGACGTTATTCATTATAATTATCCTGAGAATTTGGGAAATTCAAGAAAAAGCCTGCTCGACGAGACTGTTAATATGCTCGACGTGTTCAGTGAAAAATATGGACCCTATCCGTTCTTGAAAGAGAAATACGGACATGCGGAATTCGGCTGGAGCGGCGGCATGGAACATCAAACATGCACGTCTATCGGGTATTACGCCGAGTCGATTATTGCGCACGAACTTGCTCATCAATGGTTTGGAGATAAAATTACATGCGCCGACTGGCATCATATTTGGCTTAACGAAGGTTTTGCAACTTACAGCGAATCTGTTTACGACGAAGTGAAATACGGAAAGAATCAATACGACCAAGATATTAACAGCGAAATGGGCAACGCAAAAAGAGCGGTCGGCTCAATTTGGGTACAGGATATCAGCTCCGTAAGTCAAATTTTCAATGGTCCGCGAAGCTACTCGAAAGGGGCGGTCGTTCTTCACATGCTGCGCGGAGTTTTGGGAAAAGAAACATTTTTTAACGTTCTGAAAACTTATCTCGCCGATCCCGATTTAGCATACGGCGTCGCAACTACGGAAGACTTTCAAGCGGTTGCCGAAGAAGTTTCCGGCGAAGACTTGGATTACTTTTTCAGCGAATGGATTTACGGCGAAAACTATCCCATCTATTCATACGAATGGGGTTATGCGCCAAGCGACCAAGGCGGTTACAATTGCTGGATCGATATCTCGCAAACTCAAAACACTAACCCGACATATTTTACAATGCCGGTTCAAATAAAAGTAATTACAACCGGGGACGATACGTATCATACTTTCTTCAACGATAAAATGAATCAGACTTTCGCTTTCCAAACGGACAGCGAACCCCTTACAATTCAATTTGATCCTGATAATTTAATTCTCAAAAGAATTTCATCAATTACCGAAGCGTTTGACGAAAACGGCAATCCGCATATTTTCAAATTAAGCCAAAATTATCCGAACCCTTTCAATCCTTCAACCAAAATTACTTTTACAATTTCGGAAAAAAGTTATGTTGAACTGGCGTTATTTGATATGCTGGGAAACAAAATAGGAACGTTGGTTAACGAAGTGAAAAACCCGGGTAATTATGAATTGTCCGTTGACCTATCCGAATACAATCTTTCAAGCGGAACGTATATTTACAGATTAACTTCCGGCAAAAAAACAGCCGCTAAGAAGATGATTTTTCTGAAGTAATTTTTTCTTCGGACAAATTTTGCGGAATATTGTAAACAAAGCGGAAGGTGCTTCCTTCTCCTTTTTTACTTTGCACCTGCAGCGAGGCGCCTAAAAGATCCGCGTAAATTTTTATTAGCGCCATACCGAGTCCGTTGCCTTCGTACTTGCGCGTATATCCTTGCGTTTCCTGCGTAAACGGTTTAAAGATATGCGGCAGGAAATCTTCGGAAATCCCGATGCCGGTATCGACGACTTCGCAAATAATTTTTTTTTCGTCGGCGATTAAATTAATATCGATTTGTCCTTCGTGCGTATATTTTACGGCGTTGTCAACCAAGTTTGCAATAATTGTTGAGAAGATGTGACTGTCTATTTCGTGTTCTTCTTTTTCGCTGAAATTATTCAGATTTAATACGACCCCTTTTTTGGCGCACTCGCCTTTATATGTGGAATAAATTGGAGAGAGGATTTTTGAAGATATGTTTATTTTCTCCGGATTAATATTAACTTTTCCCTTTTGAGCCTCCGCCATATTAATGATAAGCTCAATCGTTCTGATCAATCTATGCATCGCTTTGTCAATCACGGCAAAGGATTCTTTCATTAGTTCCGTTTGAGCGCCCATAACTTCGTTTTTTATCAAAAACGAATAATTTTGAATTGTGTTAATCGGAGTTCTTATTTCATGAGAAATCTGCGCCAGAAAGTCGGATTTTAATTTATCCGATTCTTCGGCTTCTTCTTTGGCTTTGATAAGTTCGGCTTCGGTTTCCATCCGTTTTCTAATGTCTTTTTCAAGACGTTTGTTTGTTTCCTCAAGTTCTAATGTTCTTTGTTTAACCAGCTCTTCCAGCTTTTCTTTATTTTGAACAAGCTCCAACTCCGATTTCTTTCTGTCCGAAATATCCTTTAACGTTCCGACCATTAAGTTGGCAATCTCATATTCAGACGGAACAAGCGCTCCGTTTTCCTCGACAAAAATATAGCCCCCGTTTTTATGCATCACTTGATATTCGGATGAAAAATGTTCCCCGCTTTTGATGGAATTTTGTCTCGACTTTTCCACGGACTCCCTGTCCGACGGATGAATTAGCCGGATAAGTTTATCATATTTCATCTTATCAAATTCTTCTTTTGAATATCCTAAAATATCTTCTATACGTCCCGTCCAATTAATTTTTCCCTTATCAATATAATAACGATAAGCAATCTGACCCGTTTCATTTAAAGTAATTTCGTTTATTGTTTCCAGTTGATTGATTTGTTTTTTCGCTCTTCTCTTTGCTCTTAGGTAAAGAGCCGTTGAAGCGATAACAACTATAATAAAAACTACTATGATCCAAATCAGTTCGCTATAATATTTGTCGGTAAAAATGAACAGATTCTTTTCATCTTCGTCGTTAAAAACAATCCAAGTTGTATGGTCTAATTCAACGGCGGAATACGCCGAAACTCTTGTGATATTCATTTTTGCGGCGCGGGAAAAATAAGTATAAGATGAAACGCCGTTTTTTTCTTTAATCATCCTTTTTACGGAATCAAGACTTTCAGGCGCTAATGCAAGAGTTTCGTCTATCGGTTTTCCTATATGTTCCTTAATGGTGCAGTATATTTCAACGCCTTTGCCGTCAACCAGCCAAAAGGCGCCCAAGCCTGTGCTCTTACCGGAATTCAAAAACTCTTTGGTTAGATTATGAAATGGAATTAACAAACTTACGCAACCGTCGTAAATTCCGTTTTTGAAAACCGGAAAAGCGTACGCAATGGCTTGATATCCCTGTACGGTTTTAAACACATCGCTTACAACCGGAGTATGATTTTTAATTATGAATTTATTATGCGATTGATATGAAACGTCTTTTCCCACGATATCTTTAACCTTTGGATATGTGTAGGTTATGACGCCGCTTTTGTTTACCCGCGAAATACCTTTTATGACGTTTTTATTGCTTTCATAATAGGTTGATAAAATTTCTTTTCCCTTTTTGTTGAGATTTTTAACTTCGTTTAACGACGAAAGAAAATTCAAATCGGAACGGAGTTTTTCAAAATATTTTTTTATTCCGGCTGCGGCTTGTTTGGAATCGAAGGCAAGTTCAACTTTAATTCTGCTAAATGCACGGTCTTTTAAAGCGTCGTAAACATTATTCATTAAGTATGACGCGATACCGATCGAAATAATTAGAAATGCTATGTAAATATATAATTTTGTTTTATACGTCATTCACATACTGAAATTTTATGATATATAATCGGAGTTTATGTGAAAATTGTTACTAAAATAATAAAATTCCTATCAATTTAACAAATTAAATATAATAATTTAAATAGTTTAAACTCTAAAATAAATAAATGAGCGTTTATTATATTAATGGAAGCTTTATTACAATTTAATTTTAAAAACGATTTGTAACCTATACATAAAAAATGGTATGGCAAAACTTGAAAAAAAATTGCTAAATTACGTATCTAAAAATTATGGAATGGTGGAATGAAAAGAGTATTTTTTGTCGGTTTATTCTTTAGTCTTATTATTTCGTCAAATAGTTTTGCGCAGTTCAACGATTATTTGATTAAAGGCGGTTTGCAATATTCACAGTTGTTGCCGATAACGGAATTTCAGGACGGTAAACCGTATAAAGCGTCTTATCTTGTGCGCGCTTACTTTAGAACGGAACTTTCTCACGCGCTGGATCTGGAAATTGGCGGAGGTTACGGAACGCTTAGCGGCTTGGATTTCGACTCAAAGTATTATAAATCGGAATTTCTTCCTTTTGATTTACGGTTAATCGTCGATCCCTTTAATAAAAGAACCGTTAACCCTTACCTCTATGCCGGCGGTGGAATAATGAATTATTGGATGCGGAAATATCCCGCGACTGTTTCGCCGGGCGAAGTTAAGGAAAAAGGATGGACGGGATTTATTCCCGCCGGTTTGGGTACGGAAATTAAACTTTCCGGTTTGTTCGTTTTAGATATATCGCTCGGAATTACTTATACGTTTACCGATAACTTAAATTACTATTCGTACGACGACGGCGGCTCTTCGCCCAAAGACGCTTACTATAATTTTTCCGTCGGGTTTACGTTTTTCGGCGGGAATTCATTTTCCGATTCCGACGGCGACGGTTTGGACGACGACTATGAATTAAGCGTCGGATTAAATCCGAATAATCCGGATTCCGACGGCGACGGGCTTTCCGACGGCGCCGAAGAATTAACGTATAACACAAGCCCTTTCAGCCGCGATACCGATCATGACGGACTTTCTGATTTCGAAGAAATAATGGTTTACCATTCTCTTCCAAATAAAGGCGATTCGGATAACGACGGAATTCTCGACGGAAGCGAAGTGCTGGAATATAAAACCGACCCGATGAAAGCCGACACGGACGGAGACGGACTAAACGACCGGAGCGAATTATTTGAATATCATACCGATCCGTTAAAAGTTGATACCGACGGCGACGGTTTGACCGATTACGAAGAACTAAAACAATATAATACCGATCCGCTTAAAGTCGATACCGACGGCGGTATGGCGGATGATATGACGGAAATTGAAAACAAAACCAATCCCAGAGACCCGAGCGACGATATTATTATTGTCGGCGTTCCGTTGGTGTTAAAGGGTTTGGTCTTTTCGCCGGGCTCTCAGGATTTAACAACATCGTCGCAAGAAACGCTTAACCGTATTCTTATGCTTTTAAACAGCTATCCGGATTACAAATTTGAAATCAGAGGTTATACCGACAATATCGGCGATGCGGATTTTAACTACAAACTAACCCAAAAACAAGCCGACAAAGTGCGCGCATGGCTGGTTTCCCGCGGCATTAACCCAAATCAGATATCCGCCGTCGGTTACGGGTCCGCCGATCCGATTGCTTCAAACGATACTCTTGTGGGAAGACTTCAAAACAGAAGGATCGAGCTGGTTAGAATTAAATGAAAAAAATTAAATAATTCGTTATTTTATTGACGTAAAAGTTTATTCAAACTTAAAGGGGAAATTAATTTATGAGATCGTCCAGTTTCATTAAGAAGTTTTTTCTTTTTTTCCTCGCACTATTTCTTTTTTCTTGCGCGGGCAGCGGCGAAATAAATCGGTATAACAGAAACATCCGTTATTTCTTTAACACAATAAGATCTATTAATAGAAGAGTAGTAACTTTATCCGACGGTTCTACTTGGAAAACGAATCGACTAATGATTGCCGTAAACCTTGCCGAAGTTATGGTTGTTCTCGAAGAGTCGGTTCCCGTCGGCTATCTTTATATCAACAATTCCAAATATAATGTTTCCTTAATCGACGGCGCTTTTAAGATTAATTACGGGTATTTAGATCAGTTGACAAAAGTAGATACGTCCGCAAATACTTTTTCTCTTAGCAACGGAACTCATTGGCTTACAACGCCTAAAAACATTAGGCTGATAAATAACTGGCAGTCAATTCCCGAGGTAATTATTTCATTGGACAAAACAACAATTATTAATCCGAGGAAAATGGAGTTTGCAAATGTTGTGGAGATAACGCAGAGTGATTCTACAAAAGGAAAATAATTTTTTTTCGAAATCTTATGTGATTTTCCTGTTTTCGATTCTCTTGGCTTTAATCTCTTCCTCCGTAAGTTTTTCGCAACATGGAGAATTCGGTTCTGTTTCGGGAACGATTCTCGATAACTCTTCGGGAAAACCGCTAAGCAACGTAAACGTTTACGTCGCTCATTCAACAATTGGAACTACGACAAACGCCGAAGGTAAATTTCTAATCAGACAAATTCCGGTTGGGATTGTCAGAATTATTGTTTCTTCCATCGGCTATCAAATACAAACGGAAAAAGTTCGAATCAAAGCAAATCATAAAAATGAACTTAATTTCGGGTTGGATAAAAAAATCTATCAGCTCCCTACCGTTATTGTTGACAGCGAGGACGCCGCAAGATGGCAGAGAAACTATGAAATCTTTTTTGCGGCATTTGTCGGAACCTCTGACAACGCGGACGAATGTACAATTCAAGATCCGTACGACTTAGATTTTTCAAGGAACGACGACGGAACGCTTTTGGCAACTGTTACAAAACCAATTGAAATTATCAATAAAGCTCTCGGTTATAAAATTACATATTTCCTAGAATCTTTCCGCCATTTTGAAAGAAGCACAAAGTTCAACGGTTCTCCGGTTTTTGAAGAATTAAAACCTGCCGATAAAACCGAAGAAAAAAAATGGGAACGGAACAGAATAAAAACTTACCGCGGATCGCTACGGCATTTTTTGTACGCGGCTTCGCGAGATTACGACAATTTTTTAAAAACGGGAAAAAATCAAAACGGAAACGACACGTCAAAAACTTTGCTCGAAAGAGAAGGGTTTTCGGTAATGTCCGTAAGAAAAGTGGACGTCGGATTTAAGAAATATGAGATTTACAGTAAATTGTCAACTCCGGGATTCATATATCTTTCGCCGGAGCCGAATGAAAAGATTTTATCTTTCCCCGATAGAATTCAAGTTACTTACTTACGCGAAAAAGAAGACGAAAAATATCTCCGTTTTATCGGCGTTTTCCGCGACCCGGTTTGGCAGCAGTCAATTATTAAGCTTCATTCTGTTGCCGTGAAATTTAATTCGAGAGGTTATTATTTTG
>JAADIR010000051.1:11495-22432 GCA_013151245.1 Chlorobiota bacterium | reverse complement strand
ATGCCGCTAGAATTTCAAACCACTGTTTGGGCTTTAAATTCTGAAGGAATGGAAGACGTTGTTTTTAAAAAATATAAAATTATCAATAAAGGAAATATCTCAATTGAAGATATGTATCTCAGTTATTGGGCTGATCCGGATTTGGGGAATGCGGGCGACGATTACGCCGGATGCGATACGCTTCTAAGTTTGGGATATTGCTATAACGGCGATGAAATCGACGAAAATTTTTATGAGTCGCCTCCTCCCGCCGTCGGACATTTAATTGTTCAAGGACCGGTTGTTGACGGAAACGAAAACGACAGCGCGTTTGTAAGCGGCGAATGGGTGAAAGGATTAAGTAATCTTCAACCTTCAGCTATTATCATATATATGAACAGTGACGGCTTCCCATATTTTGACCCTCGAGAAGGCGTTTATGAGGGAACTTTGGAAATGTATAATTATATGAGAGGATATCAGACGGACGGCTCTCCGCTGATCGACCCGAATACGGGAATCGAAATTTGTCGCAGCCGGAGAGCCGGTAAACGAAAACGGTTGGTATATGGGAGACGGCTGGCCGAACGGACCGAATCCCTGCGATGTAAGATATTTAATATCAACCGGACCAATTAATCTTGATTCGGGTGAATCTCAAGAATTTGTAGTAGCTATCTTTATGGCGCAGGGAACCGATAGATTAAACAGCGTAACAAAGCTGAAAGAAAAAGCGATTGAGATTCACGAATTTTACAGCGGAAGAATAGTTTCCGACGTAAGAGAAGACGAGGAAAATCAACCGTTGACGTTTGAATTGCGGCAGAATTATCCGAATCCCTTTAACCCGACGACAACAGTTGTTTACCAACTTCCGAAAGCAAGCAAGGTTTCGTTGAAGGTTTACAACATTCTCGGAAAAGAAGTCGCGGAATTAGTTAACGCCGAACAAAATCCGGGAACGTACAAAGTATCCTTCAACGGAGCCGGTTTGGCGAGCGGCGTTTATTTTTACAGAATTATCGCCGGAGATTTTGCGGCAAGTAGAAAAATGATTTTGCTAAAATAATTTTGGGCTTTGCTTTTGAACAGATACCTTGAAGTTGCCAAAGAAGCCGCATTAAAAGCGGGCGAATTTCTTAAAAATGAATTCGGAAAGAAACAAACTGTAACGTTCAAATCGGCTCACGATATTGGGCTGGAAGCGGACGTAAAATCGGAAGAAATTATTCTTCGCATTATTACGGGAAATTTTCCGGAGCATAACGTTTATTCCGAAGAAACCGGAAAAATAAATAACCGTAGCGAGTTTACCTGGTTCGTCGATCCGCTTGACGGAACGAATAATTTTGCGGCGGGCATTCCCTATTTCGGAATTTCGATAGCTCTTTTGAAAAATGAAGAGACTCTTTGCGGAGTTGTTTATAATCCCGTTTCCGGTCAGTTTTTCGAAGCCGAATCGGGAAAAGGCGCGTCGCTCAACGGCGCCGCGATTTTTCCTTCCAAAATAGAAGATCGGAAAAAAGCGGTCATCTCTTTCGTTAAAGGACACGCTACTTACGACGACAAAAAGATTTTTGAAAAATCGTTAAAACTTGAAGAGTTCCTTTCCCAAAGTTTCAGAAGAAAGCTTTCAACATGGGCGCCCGCGCTTGACTGGGCGCTTCTCGCTTCGGGCGGAATCGATCTGCTCGTAAGTTACTTAAGCGAACCGGAGGATTTTTACGCCGGCGCGCTCATTGCCAAAGAAGCGGGCGTCGCAATAAAAAACTTTTCCGGCGAAGATTTCAAATTCGGAAACGCAAAAATTATTGCGGGAAACAACGCGCTTATTGAAAAACTTCAGCCCGAACTTTCTGTTTTTTAACAATCCTCCGCTCGGAAAAAATAATTTGTTTGCTCAAATTGTTTCATTTTGGGAAAATAGTTTTGTCCAATTTCCTAAAAATTACGTATCTTATTGTTCTAATTTGAGAAAATGAATAACTGATTTTTGGAAAAAGAACTTCAATATATTGCTAAAATAATTGCAGTCGGAGGAAATTTTTTCTCCCTGATTTTTTTTGAAAAAAAAGAAGACTCATTTGAAAAACTCGCGTCTTTTTCCATCCCCGATTTCCCCGCCGATAAGGTTGAAGAATTTATTGAAGAATTCAGAAATTGCGATGATTTTAATAAACTCTCCGTTGCAAAACTTAAAACTTTTGAAAAATTAAAAGAACAATTCCCCGATGTTGAATGCGTTGCCGAAGAGATTGGAACGGAAAACGTTTTCTTGTTGGGCTTAACTTCGCCCGCCAGTATGACCGACACTCAAACAAAAGTTCTTTTGTATGGAAAAGAACTGATAATAGAGTTGTTGAAAAAAGAGAAGGGAAAAGAGTCCGGCTCCGAACTGAAACGGAAAATTGAAGAAACGGTCAACAGCATTTCTCCAATAATTTATTTAACGGACGTAAAAGGAGATAAGTATTATTTTATTACCGATTCCGTGAAGGAGATGTTCGGAATTGAACCTACCGAAATTTATAAAAACCGTTATCTTCTTATGCGGAGCGTGGTTTCGGAAGATTTTGATAAATTCAGAAAGTTTGTAAGGGAATTAAAAGACGGAAAGAGAAGCGAGATTGAATACCGCTTCCACAGAATTGACGGGAAACAGTGTTACGTAAGGCATACCGGAACCCCGATTTTCGAAAACGGAAAAGTCGCCCGAATTGCCGGAATAATTTACGATATCACAAAAGAAAAAGAATTGGTTAACCGTTTGAAAAAAGTGGAGTTCGAGCATGATCTTTTAATGAAAACCGCCGGCGGTTTGGTTTACACTTTGGATAGATCCGGATATTTTATTTCCATTAATGAATTGGGCGCCGCGCTGCTCGGATATCGTAAAGAGGACTTGATCGGGAGACATTTTCTTGAATTTATCGAGGAAGAAAACAAAGCCGAAATTGCAATTGCCTTTCAGAAAATATTGTGGAAAGATTCTGTCGTAACTTTCGAAGCGCGTTTCATCGATCATTTCGGCAAACCGGTTTTCTTTGAGATAAACGCTTTGAATATCAAGCGCGACGGGAAAATAAGCGGAATGGTCGGAAGCGGAAGAAACATTACCGAAAGAAAAACAAGCGAAGAAAAATTAAAGGAACTGAACGCCAAACTTTCCGAAGCAAACCGTATCATTTCAATTGAAAGAAATCGCGCGAAAGAGAAAATCTCCGTTCTTGAAGAATTAAATAAATTGAAAAACGATTTTATCTCCAACGTTTCTCACGAATTGAGAACTCCTCTTGCGTCTATTGTCGGTTTTGCCGAAACGATTTCTACCGACGCCGATTTGCCGCGAGAAACGGCGCTGGAATTCAATAATATTATTCTTACCGAAGGAAAACGGCTCGCTAAACTTGTGAACCAAATTTTGGATTTCTCAAAGCTGGAGCAAGACAAAGAGCAACTGAATATTTCTTCTTTCGATTTAATCCTTATGATTAACGAAATATTGGATTATTTCAAAGAAGACGCCGAAAAGAAAGGCGTGAAACTCGTTAAAGAAATTCCCGAAGCGGAAATGATTATTGAAGCCGACAAAGAAAGATTGAAAGTGGCGTTTGGAAATCTTCTTTCCAATTCAATTAAATTCACCGAAAGCGGAGGAAGCGTTTCAATAATTGCGCAGGAATTTCTGAAAGAAGTTGAAATTGTAATCAGCGATACGGGAATCGGCATTTCCGAAAGCGAGATGCCGAAACTGTTTCAAAAATTCAGCAAAGGAGAAAACAAACTTACGCAGGCGCAGGGAACCGGATTCGGGCTTGTAAGCGTTAAACAAATAATTGATCTTCACAAAGGTTTGATTCAAATAAAAAGCCAAGTGAATAAAGGAACTACCGTAATAATAAGGCTTCCGAAGAAAATAAAATAAAAGGAGAACTCTTTGGATAAATTAGTTTTCATAGTTGACGACGAACCTTCAATTCTCAAGTTGGTTTCGCATTGGGTTAAAAACCAATGGGGATACGGCGTAAAAACTTTTTCGCTTGGCAATGAAGCGCTGGAGAACCTAACGGACAACCCCGATTTGGTTCTGCTCGATATTATGCTTCCCGACGTCAACGGCGTAGAAGCGTTGCGGAAAATAAAAACCGTAAATCCGAATCTGCCGGTAATAATGCTTTCGGCGCAGGGAAACATTGAAGTTGCGCTTGATTCGCTTAAGCTGGGAGCTTACGATTATTTTCCGAAACCGCTGGATAAAAACAGGCTTGAACCGGCAATTAAAAACGCGATAAAGTCGTACGACATGCAGCGGAAAATAGTGGAACTGGAAGCCAATCTTCAGCAGGAATATAGTTTCGATAATATCGTTTCTTCCGACGAATCGATGCAGCATGTTTTCAAGATGATTTCAAAAGTGCTGGACAACGACATTACCGTTCTAATTCACGGCGAAAGCGGAACGGGCAAAGAATTGATCGCGCGCGCAATTCATTACAACGGCGTTAGAAAAGAAAGACCGTTTGTCGTCGTTAACTGCGCTTCCATTCCGCGCGAACTGTTGGAAAGCGAATTGTTCGGACACGAGAAAGGGTCTTTCACCGGCGCGCATCAGAGAAAGATAGGGAAGTTTGAACTTGCCCGCGGCGGCTCTATTTTCCTCGACGAAATCGGCGAGCTCGAAATGTCGCTTCAGGCAAAAATTCTCCGCGTTATTCAAAACAAAGAATTCGAACGGATTGGCGGAAACGAAATTATCAAAACGGACGTAAGAATTATTTCGGCGACGAATATTAATTTGAAGGAAGCCGTGGAGAATAAACTGTTCAGAGAAGATTTGTTTTACAGACTAAATTCTTTCCCCATTGATATTCCGCCGCTGCGCGAAAGACGCGGCGATATTCTTTTGCTGATTGATCACTTCACCAAAACATTCAACAAAAAATTGGGGAAAGCGATTAAAGGAGTTAAGAAGCAGACTCTTAAAACTTTTTACGAATATGATTGGCCCGGTAACGTGAGGGAACTGGAAAACACAATTGAGCGCTGTATGATTTTAACCGACGGCGATATGATTGACGAAGAGTCGCTTCCGCCTCACATTAAAAGCGACGCGGTTAATTTTATGAAGGCTGCAAACGGAGATCTGTTCGATGACGATTCTCCCGTTATTCCGTTTGAAGTTCTCAAGAAAGAAGCCATCCTTCATGCCTTAAGAAAAACCGACGGCAACATTGTTGAAGCGGCTAAAAAACTGAATATCGGCAGAGCTACATTTTACCGGCTGATGGATAAATATGATATTGATCAGAAGAAAAAATAAAATCGGAGAAATAAAATGATGAATCTACTTGAAGAAAAATTTGACGATGTTTTCGTAATTACCGTCGCAATGAAAAGAGCGACAATCTCCGAATCGGAAGAATTTAAAAGTAAAATAACGCAGATAATTGAACGCGGATTCAGTAAAATTGTAATTGATCTTTCACAAGTTGAGTTTATTGATTCTTCTTTCCTCGGCGTTCTTGTAACGGCGCTGAAAAGGGTTGTGGCTGAAAAAGGCGATTTAAAACTTGTCGGGTTCCAACCCGCAGTTCGTTCGATGTTTGAACTGACGCGGATGTTCAGAGTTTTTGATACTTTCGAAAGAGTGGACCAATCAGTTGCAAGTTTTTCGGATTATTAATTGGAAATAAAAATGAGCGACAATTCACAGCAAAAAATATTATTAGTTGAAGACGAGCCGAACATTGCGATGCTCTTCAAATATAATTTAACTAAAGCCGGATATATTTGCGAAACGGCAAGCAACGGACAAATAGGATTCGAAAAAGTTTCTTCGTTTGAACCGGATCTGATTATCAGCGATATCATGATGCCTGAAGTTGACGGTTTTGAATTCAGGAAAATGCTTTTGACGGATTCCGAACTTGCAAAAATTCCGTTTATTTTCCTTACCGCCAAAGGAAGCGAGGAAGATATCCTCAACGGTTATGATATGGATATCGAAGAATATATTATCAAAACGTCAAGTCCGCGAATAGTTCTCGCCAAAATTGCGGCTGTGTTAAAAGTAAAAGCAAAAGAACGCGAAAAAGCCGTTGAAGAAGTTCATCAAGCGGCGGACAATATGAAAACGAAAGTGGTGCCGGATGAATTTCTGCAGATAAACGGATTTGAAGTAAAGCACTGGCATCAAACGTTTGAAAATATTCCCGGCGGAGATTTTATAGACTATATAAAAATCGACGACGACAGAGGAATAATTGTGCTTGGCGACGTGATGGGCAAAAAATGGAAAGCGTGGTACTTTGCCGTGGCTTACGCCGGCTATGTTCGCAGCGCAGTCCGTTTCAGCATTCAGGCTTCCGAAAATATTACGCCGAGTAAAATATTGACGACCGTTAACAAATCGGTTTTCCACGACGAACGGATTGCGGAGGTCTTTATTACATTAACAATATTGCTGCTGAATAACAAAACAAAAACAATTTCCTATGCCGGCGCGGGCGATCTGCCTATTATTTACAAATCGAGCGAAGTTAAAATGATAAACTCCGACGGCATTTTGCTCGGCTTCGACGAGGATGCAAAATATTCGGATTTTTCAGTCGATCTTGAACGGGGGGATGAAGTTTTCCTCTTTACCGATGGAATTTTGGAATCCCGAAACGCTGAAGGAGTAATGCACGGTAAAGATCGTTTAATGAAATCGATTGCCGAATTAACCGGCGAAGACGACAGTCTGGAAAAAATTAAAGACGATTTTTCCCGCTTTACAAACGGCAAATTTGAAGACGATGTTACGATAATAGGGATTAAAACAATGTAAAGCAAAAATATAATGGTTATTGCATTAAAGATTAGAATGTCTTATTTTTATTATATAAATAATGAATATTGAATTTACTACAAATAATATTTTGGAGGACCCGTATGAAGAAAATAATTATACTATTAGCTTTTGCAGTATTATTGGCGTTTGTTAGCAGTTGTAGCAGCGATGATTCAACTCAACCGACTACCACCACCACTACCGTTCAAACGACCACTACTGTGGCTTCAACAACCGGAAATATTTCGGGAACTATCAGTCTTCCGGCAGGCGCAGCGGGCGACGTTACCAACACGCGCGTAGCCACTTATGCCAGCTTTGACGATTGGAATGCAGACCGCGTTCTGAAATTTACCGCTTGCGCTAATACCGGCGCATATACAATTCCCGGTCTTCCTCCCGGAACATATTATATGGACGCGTGGAAAGATATGAACGGAAACAGCGTTATCGATCTTGGCGATTTCTTTAATGTTTACGGCAGCGGAAGCTATCCTAATTATAATCTAAGTCCGATTTCGCTTGCAGCCGGACAAACTGTTTCAATTAACTTCCAGGTTGTAATTCTTTAGAAATTTTAAGTTTTAATAAAATTAAAACGCCGTTATGAATATAAATTCACAACGGCGTTTTTTATTTTAACCCCAAAAGTTCATTGGGTAAAATTTCTATTGAACTTATTGGGATAGAAAATTCTTCGACAAAAGATTTCTCCGCTACGCTCATTTCATTCGGAATCGGAATGACGGTCGGCAAGAGGTTATTCAAAGCCTCCTATTAGTTCTTCTCCGTCAATTGCAGAATTGCTATTTGTTTTTGGTTCCGGCTTGTTCGGGTTGGGTTAATGTTTTTATTAAAAATTTTCTTGCGATTGCAAAGAATTTATTATGTTCATAGTTTAAATTATTTCGATTGACTGATGGCTAAAAGCAAAAATAAAACAAACGAGATTGTAGAATATATTACCGTTAAAGGCGCGAGGGAACATAATCTAAAAAACGTCGATATTCGAATCCCGAAAGAAAAACTGATTGTTTTCACGGGAGTAAGCGGAAGCGGAAAATCTTCTCTTGTGTTCGACACGATTTACGCCGAAGGGCAGCGTCGTTACGTGGAATCCCTTTCTTCTTACGCGCGGCAATTTTTGGAAAGAATCAATAAACCGGACGTCGATGTAATTCAAGGAATATCTCCAGCCGTCGCTATCCAACAGAAAAAAGGAAGCCGCAACCCGCGCTCTACCGTCGGGACGACTACGGAAATATACGACTATCTCCGTCTTCTCTTTTCGCGAGTCGGAAAAACGTATTGTTTCAACTGCGGAAACGTTGTGAAAAAAGACGCTACTCAAACCGTCGTCGAATGGCTTGAAAAAGAGCCGGAAGGCGGAAGATATTATCTCGGTTTCACATTGCCGCGAAACAAAAAGAGAAAACTTTCCGAAGAAATCGAGTTGCTTGTCAAACGCGGGTTTTTCAGAATCTTCTCTAACGGAAAAGCGATAAATCTGAACGAAGAAGAATTCAAATCGCGAACGAAAAAAGACATTTACGTAATTGTCGATAGATTCAAAATCAAACAAGATAAAATCCGTGAAACTCTCGCCGACTCGATTGAGGTAACTTTTAAGGAAGGCGAAGGTCGATTGGCGGTTATCAACGCCGAAAGCGGCGAGGTTAAACAATTCAATAAATTTTACGAATGCTGCGGAATCCGTTACGAAGAACCCGAGCCGCGATTTTTCTCTTTCAATAATCCCTTCGGAGCTTGCCCCGTTTGTCAAGGGTTCGGCAAAACGATGGACTACGATATGGATCTAATCGTTCCCAATAAAAAACTTTCCCTCGCCGAAGGAGCGATTGCGCCGTGGCGGACGGTTAAATTCAGCAAATATCTTACCGAACTTGTAAGAACCGCCGGCTCAAAAGATATCCCCTTGACCGTTCCGTTTAAATATTTGACCGAAGAACAAGTAAGATTGATAAAAGAAGGTTATCCGGGATTTACGGGGATCGACGGCTACTTTAAAATACTGGAAAAGAAAAATTATAAAATGCACATAAGAATTCTTTTGAGTAAATACCGGTCGTACACAAAATGCTCCGCGTGCAAAGGCTCGCGGCTCAGGCGCGAAGCGCTTCAAGTTAAGGTTGCCGATAAGTCTATTCACAATTTGGTTCAAATGTCAATTGAACAAGCGGCGAAGTTTTTCAACGGTTTAAAAATAACAGATTACGAAAAAAACGTCGGAGAAAGAATTCTCGCCGAATTGAAAAAACGTCTTAAGTTCTTGAACGACGTGGGTTTGGGATATTTAACGCTCGACAGATTAAGCTCCACTCTTTCCGGCGGCGAAACGCAGAGAATAAATTTGGCGACTTCGCTCGGGTCTGGGTTAGTGGGAACGCTTTACGTTTTGGACGAGCCGAGCATCGGGCTTCATCCGCGGGACAATTCAAAATTGATAAAAATATTGAAATCGCTGCGCGATTTGGGGAACACGCTCCTTGTCGTAGAACACGATAAGGAGATGATGAAAGAATCGGACTTGATTGTCGATATGGGACCGAAAGCCGGAACGGGCGGCGGCAAAATTGTGGCAATTGATTCTTATGACGGATTGAAGAAAAACAAGGAGTCGTTAACCGGAAAATATCTGAGCGGAAAGTTGAAAATTCCCGTTCCGAAAAACAGAAGAACGGAGGAAACGGAAACTATTAAAATTTTCGGCGCGCGCGAAAACAATTTAAAAAACATCGACGTCGAAATTCCGTTGAATAAGTTCGTCGTTGTAACCGGCGTAAGCGGTTCGGGAAAAAGCACGCTTATCAACGACGTTTTATACGGCAACGTTATGAAGACGAGGGGGTTCAATCCGCCGAAAATCGGAAAGTGCGATGGAATTGACGGCGCAAAAAAAATCGACTCTGTAGAAATTGTGGATCAATCGCCCATCGGAAAATCGCCGCGCTCGAACCCGATAAGTTACGTTAAAGGTTACGAACACATCCGCGAACTTTTTGCGAACACTCCGCAAGCCCGCGCGAGGGGATACAAACCGGGATATTTTTCGTTTAACGTTCCCGGCGGAAGGTGCGAAACTTGCGGCGGGGAAGGTTTCGTGAAAGTGGAAATGCAGTTCCTCGCCGATCTTTATTTGAAATGCGAAGACTGCAAAGGAACGCGCTTTAAAAAAGAAGTCCGCGAAATCGCCTTCAAAGGAAAAAACATTGTTGACGTTCTTGATATGACAGTGGACGAAGCGTTAAGTTTCTTCGAAAGCGTTCGGAAAATTTCGGGAATTTTGAAAACGTTAAACGACGTCGGGCTCGGATATATTAAGCTGGGACAGCCTTCCAACACTCTTTCCGGCGGAGAGGCGCAGAGAATAAAGCTCGCCGCGCATTTAAAGCGGAGCAAAAAAGGAAATCATACGCTTTTCATATTTGACGAACCGACAACCGGACTCCACTTCGACGACATTCAAAAACTGCTGAATTGCTTCAACATGCTTTTGGACGACAATAATTCCACGCTGATAATCGAGCATAATCTCGACGTAATAAAATCAGCCGATTATATAATCGATCTTGGACCCGAAGCCGGAAGCAAAGGCGGAAAAGTAGTTGCCGCCGGAACGCCGGAAGAATTGGCAAACGTAAAAAAATCGCACACGGGAAGATATCTTAAAGAAGTTTTGAAGTGAAACAACGTCCGGCGGCTTTGAGACTGTTAATTATGTATTGCTTCAGCTGGAAATGGAAAAAGATAAAAATATTTAAGGCGCCATTAAGCTACACGATTAGCCTCCGCTCTAAATTTTCTTGCCTTATCAAGTTTGCGTTGTCTTTCATTTAATCTAGCATCAGTTCTGCCGAAAAAGACTTCTTCCGAAGCTAAATAAAAAAAGAGCTATAGTATATTACAAGTTAAATCCTTCCCGATTAGAAACACCCCGACAAAAAGCATCGGGATAAATCGGGACAAGTTGTTTTTTTTACCTGCGGCGTGTTCGTCGGTATGACGAAGTTTTTTAGAAATACAGATATAATTTAGGAATGATTGATTGAGAAACCCTATCAATCAAACCGAAATATCAATTGCTATGCCCGGAAGTCCAATTCTC
>JAADIR010000051.1:0-11430 GCA_013151245.1 Chlorobiota bacterium | reverse complement strand
AAAAATCAAAATATTAAAACGCAAAATATTTCATAAAGAGAAAAATAAACGGCGCGCTGAAAAGGAAAGAATCGAATCTGTCCAAAATACCGCCGTGCCCCGGAATGAGCGATGAAGAATCTTTCACGCCCGCGTCCCGCTTGATCAGACTTTCCACCAAATCGCCCGTCTGCCCGAAGATTCCGACAA
Source organism: Chlorobiota bacterium (assembly GCA_013151245.1). Classification (GTDB taxonomy): domain Bacteria; phylum Bacteroidota; class Ignavibacteria; order Ignavibacteriales; family Melioribacteraceae; genus JAADIR01. The sequence continues at coordinate 11,241 of JAADIR010000051.1, read as the reverse complement.
TTATTCCAAGCGCCGCGGATTGCCCGACGGTCAGAAAATCAATCGCAATAAAATGCGCGGCAATCATAGCCGCAACGGCAAATACAAAACCGGCAATCGCGCCTTCCCAGCTTTTGTTGGGACTCACGCGCGGAAACAACTTATGTTTGCCTATTGCGGTTCCGATAAAAAACGCCGCCGAATCGCAAAGCCAAATTGAAGCGAACACGGCGATAATTAATAATCCGCCGGAAGAATAGGGAAATACCGAATCGACGTAGAGTTCGCGAACGCCGACAACAGCGGAAGCAAAAAGACCGACGTAAAAAATTCCGAGCAGCGAACCGCCGAGATTAGCCGACGCCGAACCGTTATTCCTGAACAATTCATTTAGAAGAAGAAGAAGAACAATCGCAATTAAAAGTAATTCAAAATGGAGGAGTTTGAAATACTGATTTAAGATTAAAGCGGATACCGATAAATATCCGACCGCCGAGTTGACGAGGATCTCCTTCTTTTTAACCATTGCGCCAAATTCATAATAACCCGCGAGTCCGATAAAAAGCGTAAAAAATAGAAAAAAATAACTTCCGTAGAATGCTACGAAAAGAATTAAAGGAATAGCAATTACGGATACAATAATTCTAACGGCGGCGTTACTCATCGTTTCCGTCGGCGTCTCTTGAATTTATATCGTCAATAATTTGTTTTGCCGTTCCGGCGTCTTCCTTTTTAACTAGAATTTTTACGATGGAAAAATCTCCCGGCGAAGGGAAGTTTGTGTCTTTCTGACTGAGGATCAGCGTCTCGATACTTGCCCCCTCAAGATTGGCTTTAAACATATCGGCGTTCAACTCGCTGTCGGTTGTATAAACAATCACCCAATCTTCCGGATGGACAAGGTTTCCCTCAAATTCTTCTTTTGTTATCAGCTGCGTTCCACACTCGGCGCAGACGGTTATTCCGTCAACATATTCGATTTCACATTTAGGACAAATCATTTTCATCTCCGTTTTTTATTTGAATTGCATTATAATACTTTTTTATCCCGAAAATCAATAGCGCGAATAAAATACTTAGCGCTACAAAGGCGAACGCATATTCGTTTAGCCCGTCGGTAGAAGCAACGTTCGATTCGAGCAGGTCTTCCGAACCGAAAATCATATACGCCGTAACGGCGATAAAATTATTTAAGAAATGTAAAATTATCGGAACAACGATGGAGTTTGAAGTATATGCGGCAAAGCCGAAATAAACTCCCAACGCCATCAACGGCAGTAATCCGTAAGGGTTGAAATGATAAAGCGCAAAAAAGAGTCCCGTAATCATTGCCGCCCAAAACGGTTTTAATTTGTACTCGAAGCTTCGCATCACGAAACCGCGGAAGAATGTTTCTTCGCAAATTGCGGGAACCACCGAAACGACAAAGATAACAAACGACGCCTCCCAAGCGTTGCGCACGCTCATAAGATCGGCGTATGTTTCCGTAAGAAGTTGATCCAATTGATCCAACAACGTTTTAACGTCGCGGACAAAAGGAACCGAATTTGCCGCAACCTCGATAAAATGGTTCTGAATGAATATATAACTTTGCAGCAGCGGCGTTAATAGAATCAGCCCGATAGAAAACATAAAAACCGGAATAAGCTGCGGTTTGTAAAATCTTATTACGTGCGTTACGTCTTCGTAAACCAACTTAGAAAGAAGCAACGCGGGAAGGAGAATAAAAAGAATTTGTCCGCCGACGGTTAACAAGCGCATTGCGTTCATGTCTATGTTCTTCAAATCAAAACCGAATATGGCTATTGTTAAAAGACCGCCGCCAAATTGAAAAAGAATAAAAACGCCCGCAAGTCCCAAGAACGCCGCTTTTACCGGAGATATTCTCGGTTCTTTCAGGAAGAAATTGTATTTCTTTTCGTCCGGTTCGTTTTCCGGTTCAATATTGTTGTTGTTTTCTTCGTACATTCAATAAAATAGTTATTAACAACTAAATATAACAAATTGAAGCGTTGTTTTTCTTTGCCGGCGTAAAAGTTTATTTGCCCGGGATGAATTTCAATTCCGCCATAACCGGTAAGTGATCCGATATCCACAAATTATTTTTCCTTCTGTCGGTAAGACGCCGGTAATTTTCTACTTCGAGATTCTTAACAAAGATATAATCAATCCTCGATTTAAAAGACGGATTTTCTTCGAAGCCGTTGAACGTGCCGACCGGATCGGAAAACTTTTTGCGGGAAAATTCTAATCCGTCGTTGAGTTCTTTCTTCAATATTTTTACGGGGTCGCTTTCCGGTTCGGAGTTTAAATCGCCGAGAAGAATTACCGGATAGTTTTCTTTGTTCGCCGCCCTGATTTTTTTGAGAATTAATTTTGACGACATTTTGCGAGCGGTTGCTCCAATGTGGTCATAGTGAGTATTGAAAACCCAAACACGTCGCGAGGCGCTTCTTTCTTCAAAAAGTCCGAAGGTGCAAGTTCTTGCCAATGCCGCGTCCCAACCTACCGAACCGGTATCTTCTTTTTCCGAAAGCCAAAAAGTGGATTGCTTTAACAAATTAAATTTTTGCGTATTAAAAAATATCGCGGAGTATTCTCCCTTCGTTTTTCCGTCTTCCCTGCCAACTCCTATCATCGAATAGTCCGGCAAATTTCTTTCTATGTATTTTAACTGCCGATCCAATCCTTCCTGCAAGCCGATAATTCCGGGTCGATATGATTTAATCAAATCGACAAGCGCGCCTTTTCTCTTCGCCCAAGAATTTTCGCCGTCGTTCGGATTGTCATACCTTATGTTGAACGTCATTATTCTAATTTGCGAAAATGATTGTCCGCATACTCCGACGACCAAAATCAAAAGAATAATTTTTAAATATTTCACAAGTCCTCTGTTTTTTTTAATAAACAAATTATTCAAATTACATCGAACTTTCACTGCAATATATCCTTTTACCTCCTAAAAAGAAGTCTGTTCAATTAGTAAGAATCAATGTAATATAATTCAACGATTGGTTTAACGGATCATTTTTATCTTTTCTTCTTTCAGCCGCCGGAAACATTGCGCGCAGAATAACGGCGGTCAGCCGGCTGGAATAGCTCAAGTCAATTTTATCTGTCTAATATTACGGATTTTTTATTTTTAATCGCTTTTTAAAATAATATTGTTGTTGTTTTTTTCATGTTTATATTTGAGCGTTAAATTCAAAAATAATTTCTACTTTTAAGGAATAAAAATCATGAGAGAATACGAAGTTGCCTTGAATCAGAACTCCCTTGTAAAATATTTAAGAAAACCGGCAAAGGAATTTACGCGGCATGATATTATCAGATACATCGAAGAAAATCATATTGAACAAGTTAATTTTCATTATGTGAATGAAGCCGGGAAAATTAAAACGTTAAATTTCGTAATCACATCGCGCGCTTATCTGGAATCGATTTTATCTACCGGCGAGCGCGTTGACGGTTCGAGTCTCTTCTCATATATTGACGCTTCAACGAGCGATCTTTATGTGATTCCAAGATTTAAAACCGCGTTCGTTAATCCTTTTTCCGACGTCCCGACGATCGACATGTTCTGTTCTTTTTATACGAAAGAGGGATATCCGCTGGAAAGCGCGCCTGAAAATATTCTGCGCAAAGCAAGCCGCAGATTTACAAAGGCAACCGGCTTCAAGATAAAAGCGCTCGGCGAATTGGAATATTACATTATTGCCGACAGCGAGTATAACGAAGACTATCCGGCCGAAAATCAAAAAGGATATCACGAATCAACCCCTTTTGCAAAATTTGAATTTTTACGAACGGAAGCGATGAGACTAATCGCAAAATGCGGCGGGAAAATAAAATATTCGCATTCGGAAGTCGGAAACTTCACAACCGAAGATAAATATTACGAACAGCACGAAATAGAATTTAATCCGGTGGACGTTGACGAAGCTGCCGACCAATTGATTTTAGGCAAATGGATTTTAAGAAATCTCGCTCACAAATACGGCGTCGAAATAAGTTTCGCGCCGAAAATAACCGTAGGAAAAGCCGGCAGCGGTTTGCACATTCATTATATGGTTGCCGATTTGCAAGACAACAACGCGATGATTGAAAACGACAAACTCAGCCCCATTGCGCTTAAAACAATCGCGGGAATTCTTGATAAAGCAAAAGCGTTAACAGCCTTTGGAAATACGATTCCAACTTCTTATCTGCGTCTCGTTCCGCATCAGGAAGCGCCTACAAATATTTGCTGGGGAGAAACCAACCGCTCCGCGCTGGTAAGAGTTCCGCTCGGTTGGACGCTCAAAACCGAAATGATTAAAGACGCAAACCCGTTTGAGATCGCCGAAGTTCCTTACATCCCCGGCAAACAAACCGCGGAGTTCCGCGCTCCCGACGGCTCGGCGGATATTTATCATCTGCTTGCGGGAATGGTTATGGCAATGCAGAGCGGTTTGGAAATGCAGAACGGTTTGAACCTTGCCGAAAAACTCCGCGCCGACGGGAATATTTTTTCCGATAAAGAATTGCTCGCAAAATTAGAACAACTTCCGGCGTCGTGCTATGAATCCGCCGAGGAACTTGAAAAAGAGATTCGGTTTTTTAATCAAGACAACGTCTTCCCGAAAGGAACGCTTGACCGGTTCATCAAAATGCTGAAATCGTACGACGATAAAAATTTGAGCGAACGCCTTTATCAAAAAGAGGATGAAATAATGAAACTGGTTCAGCGATTTATTAATTACGGTTGATTTTTTTACGTTTGATTTTTTTCGGAAATAAAAATCATTTTAAAAAGATTTCAACCTCATAATTGAATTCATCCGCTTTTTCAAATTGAGAAAAGTGTCCGCATTTTTCAAATAATACTAATTTTGCGTTCGGTATTTTCGAAGTTCCCTCTTTTGCAATATCTTCCGTAAAACCGGGATTCAAAAATCTGTTAGGAATTAGTTCGTCGTTCTTTCCGAAAACTATTAGCGTCGGCTGCTTGATTTTTTCAAGCAGATTATAAACCGGCGCGTCAACCATTGCCGAAACCGATTCAACCACGGCGTAGCAATATTTGTCAAAATCCTTTGCGCCGCGCAGAGCTATCCGATCCGTAATCATAAACTCTGCGTCGTCGGGCATATCGTAAAAATTTATTACGACATTTTTTCTTATTTGATTCGGCGAAGTAAACTTGACAAATTTGACGGTCATAACGTCTCTGAACCATTGTTTCTGTCCTTCGGTAAACCGTTCAAATCCGGCGGGGTCAACGAGAATCAATTTTGAAACTATTTCGGGATATTTTAACGCAGTTGAAATTGCAATCTGACCGCCCAATGAATGTCCCGCAATAACTGCGTTTTTAATATTCAATTCTTCCGTAAATTCTTTAATCACATCCGCGAAAAAATCCATTGAATACGGATAAATTCCTTTGTCGGATTTCCCGTAACCGGGCAAGTCAATTGCAATACAGCGGTATTTCTCTTTCAAAGCGGGGATGTTCTTTTCCCAAGCCCGAAGATAACTCCCCAAACCGTGAATGAAAATTATTGTTTGATCTCCCGCCCCTTCGTCAATATAGGCGATTTTTATATTTTCATTTACCGTTGCTGTTTTCACGGGATACGGATATTCCAAATCTTCAAATTCCATTTTAGTTAAATTTTTATACGGCGAACAATTTAATAATACAAAACCGATAATAGCAAAACCAATTAAATTTAGTATTCTCATTTTTCAACTCACTGTTAAAATAAAAGCCATTTGAAAACAACGAAAAAAGTATAAGGATTAACGGGGCGAACCGTTACGCCGCTGTTTACCAAAGGACTGTCGTAAAAATCGCCGAGCCACATAAATGCGGCGTGCAATTCAATGTTCATAAATACCGCCGGCTTAAAGCTTATCATACCGTTGATTTCCGCTCCAACGCTATTGCCGCCGCCTTCGGGATTGTAAATGCTTCTTGCGTATGCCGCGCCTATTTTTACGTCGAGTTTATTCGGCGTCAAACTTTTCCAAAAATTAATCGTTCCCCCGATTTGTCCGTAACCGATATTTCCCAAATCGCTGATGGCGGCGTAGAATCTGTTAACGACGTTGCCGTGCGGATAAAGGAGATAGGAACCGGTTCCTATAAAAGCGTTTCCCGGAGAGCCGTAGTAATTAGAAGTTAAAACTCCGGTATATTTTCCGTCGTCAATTCCGTTTTCGTCGCCGGAGGCGTATGTGACGTCAATAATTACGGCGTCATGCGGAGTTTGACCGTATTTATAACCGGCTCTCAGATTACCGGAAAAACCGAAAAGATCTACGGCGTTTTTATATTCGCCGGCGATAGCCGTTTGAACGCTTCCCAAATTGGAAACAAAAAACATATTTAACGAATACCTTCCAAGCAGAAACTCGGGATTATAATTGCCGAAAGTTCCCACCCAGAAAATATCGGCTCTGTAAGGATTTGCCCCAAAAGGGAATCTGAAAACGCCGTTATAATCCGTTAAATTACTGTTCAACCCTTGCCCTAAAATTGAAACTCCGCCTTCGCCGTTCGCTCTATCGTAAAGATACCATGCGGAAATGCCTTGCGTCCAATCTTTAGTTATATTCATTTCATAGACGGCTTCCCACAACGTAACGTCGTCGTTTTGATTGATGTTATTTTCCCACAGCTGATAATAGCCGGCTTTGAAGCGATGAAAATCCAAATCGTATCTTACCGAAATTCCCACTGCGTCGCTTCCCCAATAAGCAAGACGGTAGCCCGTTTGAAGCATTGTGCTGAAGAACGTTCTGTAAGGATTGTAAGGCGTGTCGAATAGCCTTTGCATTCCAATATTTATCGTAAAATTTTTGAACGGAAGGAGCTCGAGTTCAATATTCTGCGTTTGAATATTAACTTGGTCGGCGTTAAACCCGCCTCCGAAATTGCCGCCTGCGCCGTATGAAGCGTCGCCCCAAGTCCAGTCTATTTCAAACGACATGCGTAATATTGCCTTTCCGTTTAACAGCGCCGGCTGATAAATAATGAAAGGAATTAATCTTTGTTCAAAGTAAAGAGTCGATTGACCTGTATTCGTAGTATTCGCGCCGAATAATCTTCCGACAGTTTGACCTTTGAGCAAATCGTTTTTGGCGTAGATATTATTCGTAATACCTTGGGAAATAAAGTACGCTAAAAACTGAAATTCTTTGATCGGTTTCAGCGGGACGGCGTTTTGATCGAAACTCCATTTGTTTTGAGCCGAGATTGCCGAAGCGATACATAAAACTGATAAAAGTATTTTTATAGTTTTCATTTTCCAAAAGCGTTTAATTTAGAAATTAGTATAAGGGAAGCGGGCTTCCGCTTCCCAAACAAAATAAAATCTTTATTGTCTTACGTATTTTTGAACGTTCAACATTCCGAAAGCTCCGCCGCCGGTGCTGCCGAAACCGTCTTCCGCAGTCGGAGGAGCGATTCCGATATCGGGAGTAGTCTGCACGACTTCATATTGCATAGTAAAAGGAGAAACGTTCATATCTATTTGAAAAATTCCCGTTGCAGTTAAAACCGCCGGAGTAGCTTGATCTAAAACAATATTAAAAATTGTCGTTCCGCCGATTAAGAAGCTGCTTTTTTCGATTGTAAACGTTCCGTTTAATTCAATTGACGCGCCGGAAGTATCCATTTGAACGACCGTGTATGATCTGTTTGTATTAAACGTTGCAGTGAGTTTTGCTACGTTAAAAGGAGGTCCCGCCAAAAGAGGCGCGATGTTTCCGCCTTCCGAAACCCAAGTTCCGTAAACGCCTATTGCGATAAAATCATTGTCGCCGTTATTCGTCGCCAGATCCGTAAGCCCAATTGAATCCGGATTAAAATCATAATCGCCGCTTTGAGGCGCAACCGTATAATCTCCCTTATTAAGATTTTCGAATTTATAACTCCCGTCGGTTCCGCTGGCAACCGAATTAGTTGCGGCGCCCGATAAATTCACGGAAACATTCGCGACTCCGGTTCCATTGGCGTCGGCAATCTTTCCGCTTATGCTGTATTTTGTTTCCGGCGCAGCGGTAGTGTCGTCGCCGCTGCACGCGGTAAAAAGGAATGACGCGAAAATTAATCCCAAAAGTAAAACCATTAATTTTTTCATTGTATTGCTCCTTGTGTTAGTTATGGATTTTTGAATTATAGAACTCTTTTAATTTCAACTTGTCAATTTTTTGCGAGCTATTTAAAGGAAGTTTGTCTAAGAAAATAAAGCGCTTTGGTATTTTGTATTTCGCCAATTTGGTTTTGCAAATTTCAACTATCTTTTCAGTCTCAAGTTCCGCGTTTTTATTTAACGCTATGAAAGCCGCGCCTACTTCTCCCCATTTTTCATCCTCAACGCCAATTACCGCCGCCGTCCTTATTTCATTTATGGCGTAAAGAACTTTCTCTACTTCGGACGGATAAACGTTTTCGCCGCCGCTGATGAACATGTTTTTCTTTCTATCGACAATATAATAGTAACCGTCTTCGTCCTTCTCGGCGATATCTCCCGTATGAAACCAGCCGTCGGTTATGGCTTTTTTCGTTTCTTCTTTTTTGTTCCAATATCCGGGCGTTACCGCCGGGGAAAAGAGCCATAGCTCTCCCGGTTCTTCCGCTCCGCATTCGCGCCCGTTTCTATCCATTATTTTCGCTTCAACGTAAAAATTGGGAAAACCGATCGAACCGATTTTTCGTTCGGCGTCTTTTTCCGAAAGCGAAAAACAATTCGGACCAACTTCCGTTAACCCGTATCCTTGTCTGATAAACACCCCTTTATTATGCCATTTTTTGATTAATGGTATTGGCATTGGCGCGCCGCCGACTATAATATATCGCATCGACGAAAAATCGGCTGAATTAAAATTTTCTTTTTCCGCCATCATCTGCAACATTGTGGGAACGCCGAAAAGAAGCGTTACTTTTTCTTTTTCGATTAATTCAATAATAAGTTCCGGATCGAAGTTGTTGATAAAAGTTTGCGAAGCTCCGTGGTGCAGAAACGGAGTTTGCAGAACGTTCCATCCGCCGGTATGATAAAACGGCGCGAACGTAAGCGTGTGATCTTCGCTTGTGATATTTAACCGAAGTTCCGTGTTTATCGAATTCCAGAAAAGCATTTTATGCGTTATTATTGCTCCTTTGGGAATTCCCGTGGAACCGGAAGTAAATAAAACCATTACAGGATCGTTTTCGTCAATTGTAATTTTTGCCGGTTCTGTACGAACGGCGTTTTTCTTTTCCAATATTTTTCCGACCGCGTCGGCGCTTGCCGTATTACGAATGGAATATTTACTTTTCATCCTCGAAACCGTTTCCTCAAATTCTTTTTGAAAGAAAAGAATTTCCGGCGAAGTTTCCGCAATGAGGGTTCCCATTTCGGTTTCGGTAAGTCTGAAATTTATCGGAACCAGTATCGCCCCGATCTTTATTCCCGCTAAGAAAAGCGCCGCATATTCGGGGCTGTTGGTCGAAAGGACGGCAATTCGGTTTCCTTTTCGAATTCCGTAATTTTCCGACAATGAATGCGCCAATAAATTAACGCAATTGTTCAATTCGTAATAATTCCATTCCTTTCCGGATTGACGATCCCGAATCGCCAACTTTTCGGGAGAATATTTCGCCCACTTATTTAACCAATCAAAATTATTTTCAAACATATTCCGCCTTTTTATCAAATAGATAAATACTTCCGGCTATTAAAAGCGAAACAATTATCGCCGTCGCGGCGGCTACGCCCGGATTTTCTCCGGTAGATTTTGTGAACGGAACCGCGATTTTTCCGTAATACATAATAAAATGAACAACCAGCGCGGTTATCGACGCCGTTATCGGAACGCTCTTTTTTATTTTTCCGCGGAACATCCCCAAAAGAATAGGCAAAAAAGCCGCCGCAAAGAATGCGTAAACTCCATTTTGCGCGAAAATTGCGACGCTCAGTTTCGGATTTACGAGTTGATTGTAAGAAAGAAGGGCGGAAACTACGCCTAAAAACGCCACCGCCATTCTGTTTACGGCGATTGTTTTTTTCGCTTCGTTTTTTAAAAATATCGGTTTTATGATATCGTTCGTAATTGTTGACGATAGAGATTGAATAAGACCTTCCAATGTTGAAAGACCCGCGGAAATCAATCCCATTACGACTATAAGTCCGATAAAAACCGGAAATTCCTTTACGACATATGCGGAGACGATTCCGTCGAGTTTTAGCGGCGTTCCGTTAACGCTTAAATCGGGGAAAGATAATCGCGCGTAAAGCCCGACAAAAACCACCGCGAAAAATATAGTTTCCGTAACCACCGCTACTATTAAGTACTTATTTACATCTTTTTCTTTTTTCAAAAGCAAAGATTTCGTTATAATATGCGGCTGACAAACAATTGCGGCGCCGACGATAATCTGCGCGATCACGATTTCAAAAAAGTCTCTGAAAAGAAAACCGGAATCGTTAGTAAATTGCGTCAACTTCGGATCTATTTCATTCAGCCGATCCAGAAAACCGCGAACCCCTTCGCTGAAATAATGATAACCTGAGCCGAGCAAAATGAAAGCTACTACGAGCATTAAAACCGCCTGCACGGTGTTTGTGTAAACCATCGAATTTGCGCCGCCGAACATCATATATCCGAAAATAAAAACCGTTATCCCCAAAAGAACATACGTCTCTTCTACGTTCAGAGTTTTGGAAATTACCTTCGTAAGTCCGACGTTAATTAACACGATGAACGTAATAAGTAAAAGGGAAATGACCGCCATAAAAAGTTTATACGCGCCGCTTTCGTAACGCTCTCCTATCCATTGCGCAAGGGTTAGGGCTTTAATAGATTTTCCGTATTTCCGAAACCCTTTGGTAAGAATAACAAGAGACGTCAAAGCCGCCGCGGGAAGAATAATACCGTAAGAAATAACGCCGCTTATTCCGTATAAAGCAATTATCCCCGGATTAATAATAAAAGTAGCCGCGCTTGTCATAGAAGCCGCGAGCGAAAGTCCGACTGTTACGGGAGAAAAATTAACGCTTCCAACTGCGTAATCGGAGATGTTTTTGGTCTTCTTAGCTCCGCGTATCACAAAGAACAGGATAACGCTCATATAAATAAGTATTAAAACCCATCCCGCCGCCGCCAATTGATATGAAGCAATATTAGTCATTTTAGTTTCATTATTACCATTTAAATGCCGCGCAGGCAAAAGCCAAACCGCCGCCCGAGCCCATGAAGATAATATTTTCTCCTTTATTAATCTTTCCTTTT
>JAADIR010000096.1 GCA_013151245.1 Chlorobiota bacterium | reverse complement strand
TATTTCGTCGGTTTCAAGATAATTAACGGTTGCCGTGGTTTGCGCAAATGCAAACGAAAATTGCAGCGTAACAAAAACAAAAATATATTTGTAAAAATTCCTCATAGGTTCCTTTTATGGAGGCTTTGAACAACCTCTCGCTAACCGTCATTCCGCGATGTTATTACGCGGAATCTATCCTCGCATGGGAGATCCCGGCTAAAAGATTGCCGGAATGACATAAGATTTTATGTTATTCTAAGCCTCCTTTATTATTGTTCATTTCAACAATAAAATTTTTACGGCTTCGGAATATCTTCCGTCGGTCAGAACGGCAAAATAATTTCCGCTAGAAAGATTAGCCGCATTCCAACGATAAATATTCATTCCGCTTCGAATGCTTTTTAAAGAAATATTTTCAATTATTCTTCCCGTAGTATCGTAAATAATAAGTTTCAGCGTTTTCTCTTTTCCGGAATTTATTATGAATCTAATGTTTGTCGCAACATTTCCGGTTTCAATCGATTTGCCGAACGGATTCGGGTATGCGGGAAGCATTCGGAAATCTTCGGGCAGAACGCTTCCTTCGCCGTCTTCAATGGAGTTGGCAAAATCAAACTCAGCCGCGCCGACGTCAATCGTTCCGTTTTGGATTCTTTCGCTGCCGAAGAAATCAAATTCGCCGACGATATCCGCGCTCATATTCATTCCCGCGTCGATTGCCGGAGAGCCGCTTTGCAGAGCGGGATTATCGTTTGACGGATCGGCAAGTTTCGGATCGGCGAACAATCCTTCGGCGTCTTCTCCCGAGCCGGTTTGAAACGAGGCGAAATCTGAATATGCGTCGTTATCCCATCTCCAAACCGCGTTTCCTTCGGTAAAATAAAGGTTGAAATCAAAAACATTGTTTTCGCCGGTTCGCGTTGTGTTTTCAACAAGCGGCGTATTTGATTTTGAGAAAACAATATTATTCTTAAAGACGTTGTTTCCGCAATAATATTGAAGCAATATTTCCGCGCCCCAATTGAAATTTTCGGAGTTGTTTTTATAAAAAGTATTATTGATTATCTTGCAGTCGCGCGCTTCCCCTCTGTCGGAATCGTAACCGCCGATTGAAAGTCCGAGTACAATGTTTTCGCGAATCAAATTATTGCGGACAACAATTCCGCTTGTAATTTTTCCTCCGTGTTCGCTAGCCACTTCAAACCCGATGTTGCAGTTATAAGCCGTATTTCTTTCGAACAGAATATCTTTGCCGCCGTCAACGTAAAACCCGTCGGCGCTCGCTTCGTCGCCGTATGCGGGGTTCCCGCGGCTGTCAATATTGTAAGCTATATTATCCGCAACAATCCCGTTTCTCGCCTGATCGAGTTCGGGAACGGGACATTCGCCTTCAAACCCGATAAAATCATAAGCAATATTATTGTTGTCATGAATAACGTTGTTTGAGACGACAAAATTTTCCACGTTGCCGTTAAGAACGAGCGATTCGCTCCAGCCGAGTTTACACGAGTAAACTTCGTTTCCGTCAATCAACAAATCGTGAATTGAAGAGCTTCCGCTTGTGCCGTAAACCGCAATTCCGTGCGCTCCGGCGTTGTTCCCGTTCTGCTCGATATGATGAACTATATTATTTTTTATTTCGATATGATGCGAAGTTCCGCGAATCCAGATTCCGCCGGGGAACTGCCCGCTGTTTGAAGCGATTAAGTTTCTAATTTCAAAACCTTCAACGCGGATATAATTTTTGTTTATGATTTTTACCAGCCCAAGAGGCCAATCCGTATTGTTTTCCAATCCGCTTCCGTCGATAACCGGATGTTCGCCCGGGTAAGCCATTAAAGTAATGTAACCGTCCGTTTCGTTTCCGCTTGAGCGGAATTCTACTACTTCGTTATACGGAACGCTTTTTGCCCTTACCATGATTGTATCTCCGGCTTGCGCCGCGGTTAGGGCTTCGCTAATGCTTGTGAAATCTCCTCCGGTTTCGGCGACAGTGTAAGTTGTCGCGTCAACAAAAGAATACGTTAAAAAAATTAAACTTATTAAAAATATTTTCATTTATTCTCCGTAAGAAAATTTTTCTTTTGCAATTTGCATAACGGTTTTGAAATCATCGAAAGCTCCCGTTCCGCCCGCGGCGGTTGTATTTACCGCTCCCGTTAAATTTCCGAACTTTTGACATTCAACAGCCGCCGCGCCTTGAATAAATTTTAGAATAAATCCCGCGTCGAAGCTATCGCCCGCGCCTATTGCATCGACGACGTTTGTATTCAAAAACGGCGGAGCTTCGTTTAATTCTCCGTTTGAATAAAGAAGCGAACCTTTGTTGCCGCGTTTGACGACGAGCAAGTTTACGAATGGTTTTAGTTTTTCGATTCCCTCTTTAATACTCTGCGCTTTTGTAAGACTAAGCAATTCAACTTCGTTGGGCAAAAAGACGTCAACGTTCGGAAGAATATTTTTAAAATCGAAATCCCATTCTTCCGCCGGATCCCATTGCGGATCAAGCGAAGTCGAAAGTCCGAGTCGTTTTGCTTTTTCAAACATTTCCGCAACGCCGTCTTTCATCCCGGGTTGAAGGAAAAACGATGAAAAATGAAGATGCTTTGCTTTATTCATCATTTCTTCGGTTACGTCGGAGAGCGTTAAATAATTCATAGCTCCGGGATGCGTAACCATCGCGCGGTCTTCGTCGTAATTCAGAATAACGGTTATTCCGGTATTCAAATTTTCGTCGCGGATTATCGTATCCGTCTCAACTCCTTTATTGTTAAGGCTTTCAACGACCAGGTCTCCGAAACCGTCTTTTCCAATCTTCCCGCAGAAAGCGACTTTTGCGCCGAGCGAACTTAAGTTGCTTGCAAAAATAGCGGATGAACTTCCGAGCGTTAAATCCATTTTATCGGCTAACTTTTCCTTCCCCATTTCCGGAAAGGAATCTATTTCATTCAATAAAAGATCTACGTTCAATTCCCCCACCGTAAGCGCGTCCCAGATTTTTTCGTTCATACGGCAGCCTCTTCTTTAGTTTCATCAGAGGAATCGTCGTCTTCAACGGCGAGTAAGTATGCGGCGCCGACGGCTAAAACGATTCCGGTTACAATTACCGGATGCGGAATCACTTGATAGATCAACAGAGAAAGAAGCACTGTAATTATCGGCGCGACGGCGTTTACCATCGGGCTTACAATAATAGCTTTGCCGTATCTGAACGCAAAAACGAGCGTAAGCGCTCCGATAGCGTTCAAGAGCTGAATTCCCGCAGTCAAATACGGTCCGTCCCAACCCCAATTGATCGGCTGCGAAAAATCGGTCATCCAAACCGCGAAAGGAATGAGAATAATTCCGGTCAATGTCATATAGAAAAATATACTTTCTCCTTTCATCGTTTCGTTGGCAAATTTCATAACGTAAGCTTGAAAGCCCCACGCAAGGAAAACCAACAGCGACAATATAATCCAGAGATAGCCGCTCGTATTTGAATCGCCGCCGGACTGATACGACAAAAGCGGAATTGCCGCCAGCGCGAGAATAATTCCCGTCCAGCCTCTTTTTGAAGCCTTTTCTTTAAGCAAGAAAATTGAAAGCAAAATCGTGATTACCGGCGAGAGAGAAATGAACGGAAACACAAGATACGCCGGACCGGTTCGTAGCGCTTGGAATAAAATAATCTGTCCGCCGGCGCCGGTAAACCCGATAACCAAACCGAGCCAAACCGCTCTTTTATCGAACTCTATTTTCCAATTGATTTTTTTCAGAACCACAAAGGCGGGTATTATCATTGTAATCGCCCATACCGAATACCCAAGCGTAGCCGGGAAGCCGGCTTTTTCCGGTATTTCAATCAGCGCGCCCCACAGTCCCCAAAACAACGTAGTCGTAAGCGCATAAATCAGCCAAGGTTTTCCTTTCAAGTTTCGCTCTCGTTTGTTGCAAAATAATAAATATCAAACACTTTTGAAATTTTATGATATAAAATATGTAACGGAATATTTTCCAATTCTCCCGTTCTTATATCGTCATATTCTTCCGGCATAAATTGACTGAGGACGTTTAACGGTATTTTATTAACGGTCAAATTCTTCAGCAGCAAATTAATTGACGTCTGAAGTTTTTTATTTCCCCAATAATACCGTATTCTATCGCTGTAACTATATTTTTGAGATAAAAGAATTTCCTTTTCCGAACCGCGATAATGTTCAGACCAATACTTCGGATTTTCGTTCATAGCCGAAAGCGCCGCGTTTATTAGTCCGGAAAGCGTTACGCTCTTTACGCCGCCGAATAATTCCTCCTCAATCATAGCAAGCGAAAACAACGCTTCGCGCAACGCAAAAGTAAGCATAGGACCGACTTTCAAAATTGCAAAATGATCGGCGACCATTTCTTTTAGCGCCGTTTTTGTTTGGTAGTCTGTCGAGTGAGCTTCAAGAGCAAGCGAATTGCAGCTTTCAATTTTTTGTTTTAGCGGAGCGGCTATCTCACGGCTATATGGAATTACCTCTCCGTCCGAAAACTCAACGCCCGGCTGCGTAACGACGGCAATAACGCGTTCCCAAGCGTGGTCAAGCCGCAATTCGCCGAAACTCTTTTTTGATAATTCAATTGTTTCAGTAAGTTCTTCTTCCGTAGTAATATGTAAATCTTCTTTTTCCCGCGCGCCTCCGGGTATCGGCACGTCGGTTCCAATTACATATACCGGATTATTTTTAAGCCCGATTTTAGCGGACTCGTCTTCCGCAGCTTTGCAGAGGAAAGCCGCCCGTTCGGTAATTATTTTTGAGCCGAGAGGTTTATTCCGTTCTCCCGGGTCTCCGTTTAAGCGGAAACTTGTGTCGAGGTGAATTTTTGAAAATCCGGCGCGAACGTAAGCGCGAATTTGCTCTTCGGCTTTATTCATAGCGGTCTCCGCGTTTTCATTTTGCCAAACGTTGGGACCGAGATGGTCGCCGCCGAGAATAATTTTTTCTTTCGGAAATCCCGACGCTTCGGCGATTCCGAAAACGTAATCGCGGAAATCCGCCGGCGTCATACCGGAATATCCGCCGAATTGGTCAACTTGATTAGACGTCGATTCAACAAGAAGCGGAAGCGATTTTCTTTTTGCAAAAAGAACCGCGGCTTCAATTACAAAATTGTTCGACGAACAAACCGATGCAATCCCGATTTTTTCGCCCGCAATATTTCTTTGTATAATATCAGTCAGCATCCGTCAAAACGCCCTCTCGTTAACAATCTTTTTATAAGGATAAATTTTAACGCCCTCAACAACGCGAGTGATTGCGCCGCTTTCCGAAGGGTTGTCCGGTTTCAACCCGTAATAGAGAGACTTAAAGAACCCCAACGTTTGAGCCGGTAAAACCGCAAGCAAAGCGGCAAATTCTTCGTCCAATTTCTCGTTATCTTCCGAGAAAATTACTTTTTCATCCAATTGAACGTCTTCAACATTCTGCGCCATAACGCCCAAATTAAAAATTCCTTTCCTACCGTTTTTAACGGCTTTTACCAAATCCTTTTCGTAATTCAGCGAATACGGATTATTAGAAAAAAGATAAACGACGAGCGTTTTGTTATTAATAACCGCTTTCGGACCGTGGCGGAATCCGAGAAACGTGTCGTGCTTGCAAATCACTTTTCCGTCCGTTAATTCCTGCAGTTTAAGATGAGATTCGCGCGCGATTCCCGAAAATAATCCCGAGCCCAAGAATACCGCTCTGTTGAAATCAATTTCCGAAATTTCTTTTAGCGAAGGCAAATATTTTTCAAAAAAGTTTTCGCCCAATTTTGAAAGACTATCAACCTGCCGGCTTAACTTATCAAATTCTTTTAGACGCGCAATTAATATTCCCGTTAAAAGCATCGAAGAAAAACTTCCGGTCATCGCCAAACTTTGGTCGTCCGCTTCCGGCGGGAGAAGAAAAACAAAACTGTTTTCTCCCGAATGGTTCTTCGCAAGTTCCCCGTCGGGGTTGCACGTAATAATTAAATGATAGATTTCTCCGCAAACTTCATTTGCCAATTGAACGGCGGATACGCTTTCGGGACTGTCGCCCGACCTGGCAAACGAAACCAAAAGAGTCGGCTGTCGCCGCAAAAAATATTTTTCGGGATGCGTTACAATATGAGTAGTGGGAACGGCTCGCGCGGCGACGCGGAGATAATCCATAAAAACGCCTTCGAGCGCTTCGCCGATGTAAGCGGAAGTTCCGGCTCCGGTTAAAACAACGCCGAGATTTTCTTTCGACAAGACGGGAGTTAGAAAGTTTTCCAACGCTTCCTTTTGCGCGCCGAGCAAATCATAGGTTTTTTCCCATAATTTAGGCTGTAAATAAATTTCTTTTGCCGTGTGATAAGCGTTCAAAGCGTTTAGCTTTTCTTCTTCAATCCCCAGATACGAACGGTTCGTTTGCATTTGTTTAGATATTTTATTTCCTAATGTTTGCAAGTTAAATATTTTTTATTTCCTTGTCAAGAGGTTTCATAACCTTTCTTTTTATTTTTTCGCTTCGATAAACGCCGTCCGTCTTTAACAAATAAAAATCGATATTATATCATTTTCTACAATAAACAATCAATTTTTGCATTTTGAAGTAAAAAAAGTTATTTTCGCTGAAGTTTGTTTATTCTTTACAAAAGGTTTCGAAAGGTTATGGAACAAATTAATAACGAAAAAGATTTAACGTTAGACCGAAGGGCAAAACTGCTTGAACTATTGGGCAGCAACGGGCAAGTAAAAGTTCACGAGTTAAGCGCAAAGTTTAACGTAAGCGAAGTTACTATCCGAAACGATTTGGATCATCTTGAAAGTAAAAATCTCTTAATCAGAACAAGAGGCGGCGCGCTGAAAACCCAGAGAGTGGGAATTGATTATCATTTGAACGTGAAGCGGAAGAAGAATTACAAAGAAAAACAAGCGATTGGAAGCAAAACCGCCGAGTTGATAAAAGAAGGAGATACAATTATCCTCGATTCCGGAACGACAACAATGGAAGTGGCAAAGAATATCTCGAACATTAAAAACCTAACGGTAATTACAAACGCGCTTAACATTGCAAGCCAACTTGTTGATTATCCCGACATTAAAGTCATCATTCCCGGCGGCTCTTTAAGAAGAACTTCTCTTTCTTTAATAGGAGCGCCCGCAGAGCAGAGTTTGAAGAATTACTTTTGCGACAAACTTATTATGGGAGTTGACGGAATTAGTTTTGAATACGGAATTACGACGCCTAACATTGAAGAAGCGCATATTAATAGAGTAATGATAGACATTGCAAAAGAAGTGATTGTCGTCGCCGATTCCAGTAAATTTCTCCGAAGAAGTTTCGCGCTGATATCGGGGATTAATAAAATCCACACGGTTGTAACGGATAAAAACATTCCAGAAGAAGAATATCAAAAATTTATCAACGCGGGAAAGAAAGTAGTAATCGTTTAATAATTGAGAATTGACAATGGAGAATGAAAATTTTCAAAAAGGTTATTTTTGAAAAGAATTTCAGACTCTTCCGCTAAAGTAAACTCCGCTTTTTATTTCAATTTTTTCTTAATGATTCTTATATCCGCTTCAAAATAAACCGCGAAGTATTGATATCCGACATTTTAAATTTCAACCGAATTTTTCATTATCTTTAAATATTCAAATTATCCGAAATTATTAAAAGGAGTTCCTTATGAAAAAATTATCCGCCTTATTGATACTTGTTCTCTTTTCCGCAATGTTAATCGTCTCTTGCGGAGAATCGAAACAGAAAGTCGATAAAATGAAAATTATGACATACGCAAAGAAAATGTTTGCCCCGCTTCCAAAAACAATGCCCGGTTCCGAAAACGACACGCCCGAAAGAATTGCGCTCGGCAAAAAACTTTATTTCGATACGCGTCTTTCGGTTAACGACGAACAGTCGTGCAACACTTGCCACTTATTGGACGAAGGGAAAGCCGGAGTTGATAATTTACCCACATCCCCGGGAGCTTTGGGAAAGAACGGAGTGCGTAACTCGCCAACCGTTTTGAATGCGGGTTTTCATTTCGTGCAGTTTTGGGACGGACGGGCGAAAGATTTATTTGCGCAGGCAAAAGGTCCCATTTTGAATCCTATTGAAATGGCAATGCCGGATTCGGCGGCGGTCGAGAAAAAAATCGGCGCAATTGACGAATACAAAGAAGCTTTTGCAAAAGCATTCCCCGACGACGGAAAAGTTTCATTCGACAATATTGCGGAAGCCATCGCGGCGTTTGAAAGAACATTGATCACAAAAGACCGTTTTGATAATTTCCTTAAAGGCAATCCCGCCGCGCTAACCGAAACGGAAGCGGAAGGATTGGATGTGTTTATCAAAAGAGGATGCACGACTTGTCATGCCGGCGCGTTGCTCGGCGGCAACATGTTTCAAAAAATGGGATTCTATCAAGCGTACAAAGACACTACGGACAAAGGGCGATACGACGTCACCAAAAATGAGGCTGATATGTATATGTTCAAAGTTCCTTCATTGAGAAATGTAGCGTTCACCGCGCCTTATTTTCACGACGGACAAGTCGCCGCCTTAACCGAAGCGATTACAGAAATGTCGAGGATGCAGCTGCAAGAACCGCTGACAGAAGAAGAAGTTGTAAAAGTTGCGGCGTTTTTAGGTTCGCTCAGCGATAAAGATATTGTAAAAGCCAATAAGAAAGCGGCGAAAAAATGATTTTAAGAAATAATTATATTTTGTAAATTGCTTTACCGATTTAATCGGGTTTTTATTAACAACAAATTTTATTTCTTCCAAACTACTTGCCAAAGCCCGGCGTTTGTCCGGGCTTTGTTATTTTAAAATCTGCCGAATTTAAAAGCAATCGTTCCGCTGAAACCGCTTAAATCGGAATCGCTTATAAACCCGCCGCCGGTTGTGCCGGTTACAAATCGGTAGCCGACTCCCAAACTCATTCTAAAAAATTTTGTAAAGTTGATTTCAAGATTAGCCGCGGGTTCTATTACGAAGAATGTTTCGGAATCGTGCATAGCGGATACGTTGTTTCTGTCGTAATCTTTGTATTTGTTACGGTAGTTGTAGCCGCCCGCGCCGAATAAAGAATAAACCGTGAAATGAGAAAGCTTATTGGAATTGACGATATATTCAAACTCAACGCCGCCGTAGCCCATTGTGATTTCGTCTTCTCCGCCCTCTGCGTTAACTTGCGCCGAAACGCCGTTTACCAAACCGTAACCGCCGCCGCCAATTACGAAGGAATGGTTGATTATCCAGCCGCCGCGCCCGCCTATGAACAACCCGAGCTGATCGTTTATTTGTCCCATTTTAATTACCGGACCGCCGAAACCTCCGTTGTGGATTTCTCCGCCGACGAGAGTTTCCTCTTGTCCCCACACGGCGGAAACAAGAACAAAAAAGATTACAACAAGTTTAATTGCTTTCATATATCAATCCTATTCAATTTTAAAAATCCGATTGAGTAAATTTAAACCTTTTATAAATAAGTATTGTCAAAAGACGGCTATTCAAAAAACGGAGAAAAGAGAAAAATGAAAAATGTTCTTTTATTGTTTGCAATGTTAATAACGTCGATTACGATTTGGGGTCAGCGCGGAGAGCGAATGACAATTGACGAATATGTAAAAAATTTGACCGACGAACTGGAATTAACGCAGTCGCAAGCCGATTCGGTTAAAATGATTTTGGAAGATCAAAGGGAAGATATAACAAAACTCAAAGAACAAGCTTCGGGCGACAGACGGCAGATGCGCTCTCACATGCCTGAAATAATCTACGCAACCGATAAAAGAATTGAACTTCTCTTAAGCGGCAAACAAAAAGAAGCTTATCGTAAATATGTTAAAGAAAGAAGATCGAAACGGGCAATTATGTAAATTCATATTTTAACGGGAACTATTTATTCCGGTTGATTTAATTCGGATTTTTTTCAGCCGGAATTATTTTTTTCTCAGCGTCCGTTCAATCGTATCCCACATATCTTTTGGAATCATTTCAAGTAAATTAAATTGTCCCGCGCCCTGCAGCCATTCGCCGCCGTCAATTGTAATAACTTCGCCGTTGATATACGCCGAATAATCGGAAACAAGATAAGCGGCAAGATTTGCAAGCTCCTGATGTTCCCCTACTCTGCGCAGAGGAACTTTCTTTTTGAAATCGAATTTTTCCGCCAAATCTCCGGGCAGCAATCTTTCCCAAGCTCCTTTTGTGGGAAACGGTCCGGGCGCAATTGCGTTCGTGCGTATTCCGTATTTCGCCCATTCAACCGCAAGCGAGCGGGTTAACGCCAAAACTCCCGCTTTAGAAACCGCCGAAGGAACGACGTAACCGGAGCCTGTCCAAGCGTAAGTTGTAATGATATTCACAACCGAAGCATGCTGTTTTTTTTCAATCCAATTTTTTCCGAACGCGAGCGTGCAATTGTAAGTCCCTTTTAAAACAATGTTGACGATAATATCGAATGCGCGATTTGAAAGCCTTTCCGTCGGGCTTATAAAATTTCCCGCGGCGTTATTGACAAGCGAATCGACTTTGCCGTATTTTTCAACCGCCGCATTCAGCATGTTTTCAACTTGCGAGTAATCTGAAACGTCGCATTGAACGGGAAGAACTTCGTTTCCGGTTGCGCCCGAAATTTCTTCCGCCGTTTTTTCCAGCTTTTCAATTTTTCTGCTTGTGATAACCACGTTCGCCCCGAGTTCGCTGAAATATTTCGACATCGCTTTCCCAAGCCCCGTCCCGCCTCCGGTTACGACAATTGTTCTTCCCGCAAAAGAGTTTTCTTTTAGCATTGATTGTTCGTAAATTTTTTCGTCCATTGTTTTTCCCGTATGATATTAAATTTTATTAAAAAGACCTTTCAATTCGCGTCGCGGAAAACCAAAAACGCGAAATGTAAAAAAGTTTCTCGATTTTTTTCGAACCGTTTAACGGAATCTTTATATGCCCGTAAATAATAAATTATCCCGTCGCAGTCAACTAAAATATTTTCACCGCCCAATAATTGAACTTCTCAAAAAAAAGATTTCTCGAATCCGCTTCGCCCAAAACAACTTTCCTTCGTCATTTCGACCGAAGACCGGCAACTGCCGGACGCAGCGGAGAAATCTTTTGTCGAAGAATGTTTTTTCTAACGACGATTATTAGAAATTTTATCCAATGAACTTTTGGGGATAAATCTCATTCGGTTCATTCGTTTTAAAATTTTTTTCTTAAATTTGATTTAAATCTGACGCACTAAAGTGCAATTTGGAACTTAGATTTTAGAAGACGGAATATTTTACAAATATTTTGTTTTGCCAATTTCTAATTTTTAAGTTAATTCAGAAATGTTTTTTTAATATCAGAATTTCTTTACTACTGTGTAATAAAAAAGCAATTACACGCGGCAGGTAAAAAAACAACTTGTCCCGATTTATCCCGATGCTTTTTGTCGGGGTGTTTTTCCGAAAGCGGAATGTTCCATTTATCGGGAAG
>JAADIR010000035.1:14843-20925 GCA_013151245.1 Chlorobiota bacterium | reverse complement strand
GAGCCGCGGGTGCGGAACTTTTGGAAGAATGCCGTCTGTTAAACGGCTGCGAAGTAGGAGAAGCGAAAATTACGAAAGGTTACAATCTTCCGGCAAAGTATGTTATTCATACTGTAGGACCTTTTTGGAACGGCGGAAAATATAATGAAGATGAAAAACTCGCTTCTTGCTATCGCAATTCGCTTGAGCTTGCCGTTGAACATAAAATAAGAACAATAGCTTTTCCCGCAATAAGCGGGCGTTTACAGATTTCCATTTGAACGCGCCGCGAGAATCGCGCTAAAAACCGCAGCCGATTTTCTCACGGAAAGCGATTTGCCCGAGACCGTATTTTTAACGGCGTTCGGCGAAAGCGATTATCAAACATATTTGAAAATTCGAAAATCTTTGGAGGAAGAAAATGAGTAAGTTTTCAGCGTTTAATTTCGCGTTGTTTTTCGCGTTGATTTTTTCAGCGTGTTCCACAACAAACAGCGACGACGACTGTATCTGCACCGATGAATTTAGAAGCGAATATGTTTTCATTCTTGACTCCGAAGGCGTTCCGCTTGATTCGCTTCAAACATTAATGATAAACGAAACGACCGGCGACACTTTGGCAAACAACAACGGAGCTTTTGTTTACGAACGCGGAATGTATTGGCTTATCGACGATAATTACGTGAAAGATTTAACGACCGCTCCGCAAACATTTATCTTCACCGCCGAAAACGGCGCAACATCGGTAGGCGCGGTTTATCAATTCGCTACGGATAATTGCAAATGTCATATTGAAAAAGTTTCCGGACCGGATACGCTTCGCATAAAATAAATCACTTTAAGAAAAGAATCGCGATTCCGGCTACCGCCAAAAACGCGCCGCCTATTGATTTGAAATTCAAATCTTGTTTGTAATAAATTTTTACCAACGGCAGCATTATAACCGGCGCGGTCGCCATCAAAGTAGAAGCTATTCCGACTTTTGCGTGTGCAACGGCTATCAAACTGAACGTTATTCCGAGGAAAGGTCCCACAAACGAACCTACGAGAGTAAACTTAAAAGCCGTGAAATTATTTTTGTATTTAGCGAAAGGATTTTTAAAATGGTTAACCGATAAAAGATAAACCAAAAGAATCAGCGTTGCGGGAATCAATCGTATAAACGTAGCGACAAAGCCGTTTATTTCTCCTTCGTGAAACGCAAGTTTTGCAAAAATCAATCCAACCGCTTGTCCAATAGCGCCGAAAACCGCAAAAATAATTCCTTTTACTTTGTTGTGAGGCGAGAAATTTTTGTCAACTCCCTTTTGCAGAATAACAATTGCAACTCCCATGATTGTGACAAATATCCCCGCAATCCCAACGATTGCAATACTTTCGCCAAGCAAGAAAAAAGCGAGCAGAGCGGAAACCGGCGGAACAAGCGACATCATAAGCATACTTATCCGCGCGCCCACATATTGAAACGACTTGAAGAGAAACCCGTCGCCCACAACAAGACCGATTATTCCGCTAGCCGAAAGAAAGACGATTTGCGTTTCATTGACGTTGAAAGGGAATCCGAAAATCAAAATTGTTACGCTTAAATATACCGCCGCCAAAACCAATCGCGTTATGTTTACTACCGAAGAGCCGACGCGAACGGAAGCCTCGGTAAAAACTATCGAAGTAACCGACCACATTACAGCCGTCATTAAAGCAAATATTTCGCCGATGTATTGCAAAAAACACTCCTTAAAAATTAGTTTTAGATTTCATCGCCCAATCAATGTATTCTTCCAATTTACCGATAAGATAAAACGGTAAATTCAAAAGGCGGAAATTTTTCCCGTTAATAGTTTTTGCATTTTCCAAACTCAACTTGCCGGAAAATATTCTCACCGCGAAGTTATGAGGGGCCAAATCCATATATTGCAGCAAGGATCGCAGTTTGCCGGTTTTGCCCGCTTTAACTTCAATGGGGATAAGCATATTTTCATATTGATAAACAAAATCTATCTCGGCGCTCGATTGTCTTTTCTCGCGCACCCAGAAAGTCGGCGTATGAATCAAAGATTTTGAATATGCCAACAACTCTTGGGCGACGACGTGCTCGGCTATTTTTCCTTCGTAAACATCCGTCAGCTCTTTAGAACCGAAAACTTCTTTTTGCAGTCCGGCAAAATAATTTACCATTCCGGTATCGAGCAAAAACAGTTTCGGCGACTTTCGGAAATCATTTGTCAAAGGCGGTTTTACGTTCAATGTGGGATGCAACAACCGGATTAACATCGCTTTTTCCAACATTCGCATTCCTTCGCTAATCTCCCGATGGCTATAACCGGATCCGCCGAAATTCTGAAATTTGATCCGCCCTCCGGCTTCGGCAAACGATTGCCGCATGATAAAGCGCAAAACATGCATCTGCTTTTCGTTCTTAGCGTATTTTTCAACATCGTCCAAATATGAAAACAACAAGGATTCGAAAATTGAATTTAGACTTAAAATATCTTTCGTTTCAAGATACTTCTTCACTATTTCGGGCATCCCTCCGATTAACATGTATTTGCGGAATCGCTCCATCAACTTCTGATGAGCATAATCCGGAAAAGGAATTTCATTTAAAACTTTAAGGAGCATTTTCTCGTCCGAAGCGGCTAAAAATTCATGAAATGAAAACGGATGCAAAAATAAGTATTCCACTCTTCCCACCGGAAAACTCGATTTATATTGAGTGGATACTTCAAGCAGGGAACCGGCTCCAATTACAAAAATATTTTTATAATCTTCGTAAAAATATCTGAACATGGAAACGGCCTTAGGGGAATTTTGGATTTCGTCGATAAAAAGAAGCGTATCCGTATCATTCAAATGTTTTTCTTTATGAAAGAAAATGGCTTCAACCGTTTTTTCAACGCTTTCATAATCGTCAAACAGTTTTTTTTCCGTCGGGATTTCGAGGTTCAAATAAATATACTGCGAAAATTCTTTTGAAAACATCTCCACAACCGTTGTTTTACCAACTTGCCTTGCGCCTCTAATTATTAACGGCTTTCTATCTTTTTTCAGTTTCCACTCTGTTAATAAACTTAAAGCATTACGATAAAACATGTTACGCCTATTATTGTAAAATTGTCAAGGTAATATTACTCCATTTATGTAAAATTGTCAAGGTAATTATTATTCAGTTTTGCTCAATTGTCAGGGTAATATTAGGAAAACTTGTAAAATTGTCAGGGTAATTTGATGTTTTTGGGGAAATTGAACAAAAAAAAGAGACCGCAAAAATTTTACGGTCTCTAAAATCTACGAAAAATTAAAACGGTTTATCCCTTATAATTAACAGCCGCAAGTCCGGGGAAAACTCCCGTAAAATCAAGTTCCTCTTCAATTCTTAGAAGCTGATTATATTTTGCTATTCTGTCGGTTCTGCTGAGCGAGCCGGTTTTGATCTGCCCTACGTTTGTGGCTACCGCCAAATCGGCGAGAGTAGTATCTTCGGTTTCGCCTGAGCGATGGCTGATTACGTTTGTAAATCCGGCGCGTTTCGCCATTTCGATTGTGTCCAAAGTTTCGGTTAACGTTCCGATCTGATTTAACTTGATCAAAATTGAGTTTGCCGTTCCTTCTTTAATTCCGCGGGCGAGACGTTTGGGATTCGTAACAAAAATATCGTCGCCCATTATCTGAATTTTATCGCCGAGAGCGTCCATCAATTTCTTCCAGCCTTCCCAATCGTCTTCGGCAAGACCGTCTTCGAGAGAAACGATTGGATATTTAGCGACAAGTTTTTTATAGATTTCAATCATCTCTTCGGAAGTAATTTTTCTGGAAGGGTCGGATTTAAAGAAACTGTAAAGTTTTTCATCTTTCAAATACATTTCGCTTGAAGCCGGATCGAGCGCAATACTTATATCTTCGCCCGGTTTATAACCGGCTCTTTCGATTGCGGTAAGAATAAAATCAAGAACTTCGTCGTTCGATTTCAAGTTGGGAGCGAATCCGCCTTCGTCGCCCACCGAAACGCTGTATCCTTTTTCTTTCAGCACCGATCTAAGCGTGTGAAAAGTTTCCGCGCCCATTCTGAGAGCTTCGGCAAAATCTTCCGCGCCGTGCGGCATTATCATAAACTCTTGAAAATCGACCGTGTTGTCGGCGTGGCTGCCGCCGTTCAAAATGTTCATCATCGGAACCGGAAGCGTTTTAGCGTTTGTTCCGCCGATATATTTGTACAACGGAAGTCCGAGCGCTTCCGCCGAAGCTTTGGCGCATGCAAGCGATACGCCGAGTATGGCGTTTGCGCCCAATTCGCTTTTGTTTTCCGTGCCGTCGAGTTCGAGCAAAAAGTTGTCAATTCCAACTTGGTCGGTAGCGTCAAAATCGATAAGCTCGTCTGCAATTCTTTCGTTTACGTTGTCAACCGCTTTTTGAACGCCTTTGCCTCCATAACGGTTTGGGTCGCCGTCGCGCAATTCAACGGCTTCATGCTCGCCGGTTGACGCGCCGCTTGGAACCGCCGCTCTGCCGATAACTCCGGATTCTAACAATACTTCAACTTCAACCGTAGGGTTGCCTCTTGAATCGAGGATTTCACGCGCAATTACATCTACTATCGTAGTCATTTATTCTCTCCTTTTTTAAAAATTTCAATAAGTTTTACCCAACGCAAAACTTATAAAATTGAATTACCAAATTTAATTAATTAACTAGTAATAAACATTTTCATTTCACGGTTGTTCCATGTAAAATTTTATTTTAATTTTAATCGTAAAACATTTTATATAAATTAATTAAGAATTAAAGTAAAATAAGATTCTTACGATAATATGACAATAAAACGAGATTTCAATATGGAACAAATTACGCTGGTTGCTCACGTCAAAAAAGATCAAATTTCGAAAATCGAGGCGGTGCTCCGTGTGTTAAAATTCTCTATCTCCAACTTGAATTTGAGGGATATTAGTTTTAAAGAAATAGCCGACAAAACAATTCTCACTCTTAGTTTTAACGAAAAGTATCACGATAAAGTGATTGAAAGATTTGCCTTGAATAAAATTGATATTATTCCTCCCGACGAAAAATCAAAAGAAATTATTGAACAGGCTAAGAAAAAATTAAAAAGGAAAGATACCGCTTTTACCGGATGGGGCGGCGGAACGCTCAAAAAAATGAAACCGATAGAAGAAATTATTAAAGACGGCGATTACGGCGATCTTATCTTAATTTCCCGCGACGTTTCAAAATCGAAGTTTGACAAAGCAAAAGCTCAAGCAAACATTGACAAAGCAGTTTCAAACGCAATCAAAATAGCTTATTCTTTGGGCTTGAAGGAAAATCTCCATCTTGAAAGCAGCATCGACAGACTGATTGAAATAGCTTCCGACAGAACATTACGCACTTATCAAAAATTCGATTTTATGAAAGAAGCCGGGGAAATGGCAATTAAACTAATTTCCACTTCTAAAGAAATGTACGCCAAACTGATAAAACTTGCCGGCAAAAAATTCGCTTTAGACAGCGTTATTGTTAAAGCTGCCGCAACATTCTACGATTTGGTTCTCGACGAAAAATATCCCGATTCTCATTTGGTAAACATAGCGCTTAAAAGCACAAACCTAACATGGCTCAAAACAACCTACCGTTCCGCAAAAAACAAAATTACGCCCGCCGTTAAATTATCTTTTGAAAATTTTTATAAATACGTGAAAAAAAATAAATAGCGGAGTTTTTGCAAAATAAGAATTTGTCATTTCAACCGAAAAGATTTCATTCTTAAATTGTTTTCCCTCGACGTACTTTTTATATTTCGATTCATAAATTTTATTTTTGCCCCGGTAGCTCAGCAGGATAGAGCGTCGGTTTCCTAAACCGTAGGTCGGAGGTTCGAGTCCTCTCCGGGGTACCAATTTGTCGGAGGTCTGCCTGAGGCAGATAAATTCGAGTCCTCTCCGGGGCGCCAATTTGTCGGAGGTCTGCCTGAGGCAGATAAATTCGAATCCTCTCCGGGACGCCAATTTGGCGGAGGTCTGTCTGCAGCAGATAAATTCAAATCTTTGGCGATTTCTATAGCTTTTTTATCTTAACCAAAATAGAAAAAGGGAACGCGTCCCCGCTCCCTTTTCTT
>JAADIR010000035.1:3350-14837 GCA_013151245.1 Chlorobiota bacterium | reverse complement strand
AGACTAATATGTCTGCTATCTATGATTTATTTCCAGCGACCCGGGACCCATTTCCAACCGCCCGGAACGCTTTGCCAATGACCGGAAACCCAAACGCGTCCAGGTCTTTTCTTTACGTAATAGCCGTCAACCCAAACGTATCTTCCGACGCTGTATTTCCAATGTCCGTTAATCCAAACATGCCCCGGATGAGCGCTTACTGTTGTAACGACTGCAACTCTCGGTTTAACAGGTTTTACTTTTACTATTACTTGCGCATTGATTGACGACGCCGCCAAAAAGAAAAACAGAACTGATACAAATATTTTTAATGATTTCATTTTATCCTCCGGTTTGTGATTGCCGATGTTTGACCGGAAAGAATCAGATTTAATGCCAAAAGGATTGAACCGGATTAACTTGTTAAGTTACAATAGGTTATATAATTATTCGGTTAACCGGGAAACGCCTGAATTGAAAATAAAAATGCCTGTGGGAATTAAAGCAGGTGAAACCGGAGAAAAATTGATTGCCTTATTTTGAACTGTCCGGTCGGGCTAAAGCAACGTCCAAAGAAATTTCGATCGGCTCCATTCTTGAATTGTTCATCGAACCGCCGGGATTCATTCTACCGCCGCCGCTCATGCCGCTACCCCGCATACCGCCTCCGCCGCCGCTCAAGCCCCCGCCCCGCATGCCGGTATGTTCCGGTCTTCCGTTTGACATTTCCGATTGCATCGATTCGATTTCAACGGAAATGTGATCGACCGGGTTTGCGTCGATTGCATAAGGAGTTTCTTTACTTATTTTCAACGGGATTTTCAATTCGTAATAAAATACGTTTTTTTCGAGATTGATTGCGATCTTAACATTTTTATTATTTTCGATATTCAAAAGAGCCAATGGGTATGAATCTTCATCTACGATTGACAATTCATCTTGAGATCTTATAATTGCGCTTATCATTTGGTCGTCGTCATTTCCGGCTTCATGCTTTTTTCTCATTGAAGAAAAATCCGTTTTATTGCCGATCGGAAAGATTATCCCGATCTTTTTTGAATCGGAGTCTTCATTTTTGAACCAAATGATCAAACCGCCTGTAAGCGCCTGCATATAACTTGAGCGTTCCCGCGTGGATAACGCCAAGTAGAGAAACGAGCCGTCGTTTGCAACGCCTAAAGCGGCTTGCTCATCTTTGAAATAAAGCAACTTCCCTTCCCAGTCTTCAATTTTTCCGTCAATCTTAATATCAAAATCCGCCCATTTACTTTTAATTTTTTCTCCGCCGCACGAGGTGAAAAGAAACGCGGCAAAAAATATGTAAATAATTTTTGTTTTCATTTTTCCTATCATTTTATACGTTGCAAAATATGAAAAATTATATGAGAAAGCAGACTAAATATTTTTGACCTACTCGTTTGAATGCGCACGCTCGCTACAATATTTAAGCGCCGTAAGTTTTTGTTGACGACTAAAATTCTTTATATTTTTTAGTGAAATAAAATTTTCTTTAACGTTCTCTGTTTACAATCATTCTTTTTTTTGTGATTACTTCTAATAAAATTTTGCGGGACGATGATTAAAATAATTATAGCCGACGATCACGAAGTTATTCGCGAAGGCATAAAAAAAATTATCAATACGGAAATGGATCTGAAAATTTCCGCTGAAGTTGAATCCGGCGAGGAATTATTAAACAAAGTCGCTAAAGAAGATTTTGACGTAGTAATCTTGGACGTCGGACTTCCGGGAAGAAGCGGCATTGAAGTTTTACATGATTTAAGACAAATCAAACCGAAGCTCCCCGTTCTTATTTTCAGTATGCAGCCGGAAGATAGAATAGCAATAAGAGCTTTAAGAGCCGGCGCCAACGCCTTCTTGAATAAAGAAGCGCACGCGGAAGAATTACTTTCAACTCTCCGCACAATTGCCTCGGGAAGAAAGTATATCTCTCCTTCGTTAGCTGAAAAACTTGCCGAAGCCCTTGATACAAACAGCGCTCAACCGTTACATGCAAAACTATCCGACAGGGAATTTGAAATTATGCGAATGATTGCGCTCGGGAAATCCGTTAAGGAAATTGCAGAATCAAAATCATTAAGCGTAAATACCGTGAATACTTACAGAAACAGACTCCTCCGGAAAATGAATTTTAAAAATAATATCGAACTTGCTCATTATGTAATTCAAAACAAATTAATTGATTAAACCAAGCGTCGCTAAACTTTCTATAACTTTTCCCTTCTCCGCCTTGTAACATTTTATGCTACAAATTAATCATCATTTCTGTTCTACCGCCTCTTTTTTCAAAAATCTATTTTGTTGTTGAATTTTCCGAGGTTTAGTTACAATGATCATTAAAGATAAAATGAGTTTTGGGTTTCACAATAAGATCGCTAAAAAAATATCAAGAATGAAAGCTAAAGGCGGAGCAAACATCTGTGTGCTGATGGATGCGGAAGAGGAAGTTAAAAACATCAATCAAATTATTGAACATATTGATAATATCAATGAGTATGTCGTTACCGATAGAGACGGCTTTCTTATGCACGAGTGTGAAAAGGATTTTGATATTATTATTACTGATATTGAATTCAACGGAATAATTTATTCCACATTTGTCACGCAAATAAGATCGTTTCTTCCCAACGCAAAAATTATAGTATTGACCAGACTTGAGAATGACTATTACAGAAAAAGCGCGATGAATTGCTGTGCGAATTTTTTCTTTCATTTCGGAATTGAAAACTCGCTGCTTGAAACAGTCATTCAAATTATGGTAAAAAAAAGTAAGTCTTCTATGCCGGACGAACCTCAATTAAATTTGCCGAAATGAATTTTCCCAAGACTTAAGTTAGTAAGATCAAAACATCTTGATTAAAAATGGAACTGAACCGAAAATCATTTTCAGCTTTGTTGAAGGTTACATTAAACTTTGATAACTTTACAAGACATTTCATCGAATTTTCACACAACAAATATTTTTAAAGGAGAAATATGAAAAGAAGTATTGTCGTTTTATTGTTTTTTTTGATTTCGCTGAATGCGTACGCTCAAACGGACAGCGCTAAAACGAGTAACTGGACAATTAAAGGAATAGTAGGGTTTAACTTAAATCAAACTTCATTTACCAATTGGGCAAAGGGCGGCGACAACGCTTTTGCGTTTTCATTAGTAGGAGATTTTAACGCCGATTACGCATCGGACGGTTGGAAGTTTACTAATTACCTTAAACTGAATTGGGGACGCTCGAAGATAGGCGTCGATGAAACAAAAGTTACAGATAATGAATTTGTTTTGGAAAACCTTCTGGCTAAAAACGTCGGATGGGTTTTTAAACCTTATTTTTCCAACACAATTCGAACTCAGCTGGTTGCCGGTTATGACTACGCTGAAGAACCCGCCGTTGAAGTTGCGGCGTTTTTTGATCCCGGTTATGTTACGCAGGAGCTCGGTTTAATTTACGACGCTCCCGAATGGTTCCAAACCAGACTCGGTTTGGGTTTCAAACATTCAATAACCAACAAATTCAACGATGCAAGCGACGACAAGGAAACGCCTGACATTGAGAAATACAAATTCGACGCCGGCATTCAATCCGTTACGGAAGCGTCTTTCGGCATTGTTGAAAACGTCGTTTACAATACCAAACTTTCTCTTTTCGGAAGATTCAAAGACTTTGCGTGGTGGGACGTTTATTGGGATAATAAATTTGTAGCGAAAATTAACAACTTCATGAACGTAAATCTCGACGTAAGCGTTGTTTACAACAGAGATGAAACCATAGAAACTCAGGTTAAAGAAGCTTTTCAACTCGGATTTTCTTTTGCAATATTTTAACATTAAAATCACTAATTAAGGAATTCAAAAATGAACATTGAAAACATAATCCTATATCTAAAAGATTTTCTGACTATCTACGGGTTGAAAATCGTCGGCGCAATTGCAATCCTAATGATAGGAATGTGGGTTGCAAAAGTAATTACAAGAGGCATAGTTAAAGTTTTTAACAGAAAAGATTTCGATCCAACGTTAACTAAATTTTTAAGCAGTATCATAAAAACTTTGCTCTATCTTGTTGTAATCATCGCGGCGTTGAACCAAGCGGAAATTGAAACGACCTCGCTGGTCGCTATTATCGGCGCCGCCGGTTTGGCAATCGGTTTTGCGCTTCAAGGTTCGCTCGGAAATTTTGCTTCGGGAGTAATGCTTATCATTTTCAGACCTATTAAAGTAGGCGATTTTGTAGAAGTAGCCGGAGTTATGGGCAGCGTTGAAGAAGTGGGCATTTTCACAACAACGCTTACGACCCCGGACAATAAAGTAATATTTGTTCCCAACAGCGGCGTTACCGGAGGAAACATTACCAACTTTTCGATGAAAGACACACGACGCGTTGACATGGTCTTCGGAATCGGTTATAGCGACGATATAGACAAAGCGAAAAATATCATCAAAAATATTCTCGAAAACGATTCGCGAGTACTGAAAGACCCGGCAACGCAGATTGCCGTTTCCGAACTTGCCGACAGCAGCGTAAACTTTACGGTTCGTCCTTGGGTTAACTCGGCGGATTATTGGGGCGTTTATTTCGATACGCACGAAGCGGTTAAAAAGAAATTCGACGAAATGGGCGTTTCGATTCCGTTTCCGCAAACGGACGTTCACTTGTTCCAAAACAATTGATTAATCAGCAATCGTTGTTTACAAAAAGCCGCGCATTTTTATGTCGCGGCTTTTTTATTATCACTTCAAAAAAATCATCTTTTTTGTTTCCGTGAACTCTCCGATTTGAAGAGAGTAAAAATATATTCCGCTCGAAAGGTTTGTAGCGTTAAACCGAATTGAATAATTCCCTGTATGCTGTTTTTCGTTGACAAGCGTAGTAATTTCGGATCCAAGTATGTCGTATATTTTTAACGTTACAGTAGGATATGCAAAATTTGCGTTTCCAACAAAAGGAATTGAATATTCAATCGTCGTCGTCGGGTTAAAAGGATTGGGATAATTCTGATAAAGT
This sequence comes from Chlorobiota bacterium, assembly GCA_013151245.1. Taxonomy (GTDB): domain Bacteria; phylum Bacteroidota; class Ignavibacteria; order Ignavibacteriales; family Melioribacteraceae; genus JAADIR01. The sequence continues at coordinate 9,838 of JAADIR010000035.1, read as the reverse complement.
CTGTAACCGTTTCTGTTATTCTCATCATCGTTTACGTCTCCTATCGGATCAAGCCGTTTAACGCCGAACAAATTTGTATGTCCGTCAACGGAATCAACCCAAACGGAATATGATACATAATTGCCCGTAACGAAGCCAAGGGTTCCAACGCTCGGCTGCGGTTGAGTGATTGTTACCGCCGCCGAAGTATCTCTATCATATTCATAATCTGTCGAAGCAACGACAAAATTTGCGCCGCCGGATTGTTTTTGTAAAACATAAGGAAACATTAAATAATAGTCTATTACTTCTTTTGTAACAACATCAAAGTAAACTGTTTTAAAATTAAAATATGAATCGACGGAATCGGAAAAAATAATTTCCTCGTCTCCGTTTTCCAAATTGACGCTGTGAACGGAACTCTTTCCGTTTACGATATTATCAAAAACAATATTGCCGACTAAATCCAATTGCGGATTGCGCTGTTCGCCTTCTAATTCTATCGTGTTTATTTCGCCCCATAAACCCGAATCATCCTTTATTCTATAAACTAATTCGTAAGTTACATTTGCGCTGTCTCGAATTGCCGCGGCTATCAAGCTCTGATCAATCAAACCTCCAGAGCTGGCAACCGGCTGCGAATATGTCACTGAACCGTTAGCCGCAAAAACCGTGTCTTCCAATGTCGGGTCATTCAACAAATCAATCATAAAAACAGATCCGTTCCTGTTGAAAACCGCGAGCGCGCATTCGCAAGCAAAAATGTTTTGATTTTTAACAAAGGAAATTTCGGTTTCATCTTCTTCCGTTTCCGCAACAATTTGAACGGGCTGCCAAATTTCATTCTCGCATTTCGAATAGGCAATATCGAAATTTCCGTTTCTGTCTGTTTCCCATGCGGCAACGCTAGAATTAATTGAAGTTATTAAAACATCTTGATTTTGATTGATAAAACCATCTCGCGTAATGTAAACAAGGTCTTCAAATTCATCGTTCTCAAAATTATATTTAAGCGCCGCAATATTTACGGAGTCGCCGTTGTGAACTTCGAAAAACAAATTGCCATGTTGAAACAGATAACCTTCCATAGAGTAAACAGAAAATGAAGGAGAGCCTACGTCGAAGTTAAAATCTGTAATTTGTTTAATTACGCTTTGAGCCGGAACGTTCGAGAAGAAAAAAAGCAAGAGAAAGAAGAACTTTTTCATTTTCACCCCCTTTTAATTTGCAAAAATAAGGTAACAAAAAAATTCAATAATTCAAATCTTTTACTGACCGCAAAAAAAAATCCCCATTCCGTCACTACTCGGAATGGGGAACTTGAGGGCATTGGACTTTTGGGGGTTTTAATGAAGAAACTTTTCCAATTCTAATTTACTATCGGCAGAAGTTCGTAAAAGTTTAGCCGAATTAAAAAAAAATCCCTTAACGGGATATTTTTATTAAACATGCAACTAAACATCTTGCATTTTATTTTCCCGCGCTTTTTGATTACCGCAAAATTAAAAAGATTTCGACCGAAGCCCGGCAACTGCCGGACGCAGCGGAGAAATCATTTGTCGAAGAATTTCTTATTCCAATAGGTTCATTAGAAATTCAATAATGATTTATGAAGTTTTTACATCGTAAATTTTGAATCGTTAATCTACGCCTGCCTCGGCGAAAGACGGATTCATAAATCATTTTTTGCGGTTTACGGCAATCGGGATTAAGAATAGTTGTCAGGTTAATAATTAATAGAGCCATCTAGCGGAATCGAACCGCTGACCTACGCATTACGAATGCGTTGCTCTACCAGCTGAGCTAAGATGGCTTATCAAAAAAAAACAGGGCGCTTAGAAAACTATCTTACTTTCTTTTTATGTCTGTTCTTTCTAAGTCTTTTTTTCCTTTTGTGCGTCGCCATTTTATGACGTTTTCTTTTTTTACCGCAAGGCATATTATTTCTCCTAATTAATTATTATCAATCAGTTCTTTAGCTTTCTTTGCAATATCAGAATTAGGATCAAGCGCAATTGCTTTTTTCCACCACTCTTTTGCTTTATTCAGGTCGCCGGCATTGAAGTAAACAATTCCAATATTAAAATGGGCGATCTGATGTTTAGGCTGATATTTTAACGCCTCTTTCATTGTTGAAATTGCATTGTCGAAATCTTTAATTTGGAAATAGCAAACGCCCATATCAACCCTAACGTCCGCATCGTCGGGATGAACTTTTAAGTATTCTTGATATTTGTTTATCGCTTTGCTATAGAATCCGGTATCGTTTAACAGATGCGCAAGTTTCACCAAACTCTGATGATCCGAAGGGTTCTCTTTAACAACCTTTTCGAGTTCGGTTATCTCTTTTAATTTTTCCATATCCGCGCCGGCGTGCGGATTGTTCGGGTCGGCAGCCGGATTTCCATTTCTGTTCTCGGTTGTTTGCTGCGAGTTGGCGCCGCTTTGATCCGCCTTTATCGTAGGAACTTTATCAAATGTGCCGGCGACAAAAAGAATAAGAACCCCGATCAGAGCGGATCCCAAAACGAAAAGAAGAATCTTGCTTGGCTCCATCCGTTTGGATTGAGTTTCTTTAACGGTCGCTTGTTCTTTTGCCGGAGAGTCTCCAAGTTTTGCGCCGCATGAAATACAAAATTTTGCATTTCCCGGATTTTCTTCGCCGCAAACGTTACAAATTATTTTATTATTTTTTGACAAATTATTTCCTATTAATTTTCTTTGTTCAGTTCTTTCATTCCACGATCAACCGCAGACTTAAAATCTTTTGAGAACTTAAAGACCGGAACATAATGTTCATCGACAAAAACCTTTTCTCCCGTTCTCGGATTACGCGCGTATCTGGCATTTTTTTTCTTTACTCTGTAACTGCCGAAACCGCGGATTTCAATTCCGTTTCCGTTTCTTAAGGACTGAATTACAGTATTTAAGAATCCTTCGATAATTGCTTCGGTTTCCAACTTTGTCAGTCCCGTCCCCGCCGCTACTTTTTCAACAATATCTGCTTTAGTCATACTAAACCTTAAGTAATAAAAAAATGAAAGATTCAAATATATGACTATTTTTTGAAATTTCAAACATAAAATCGGTGTAAGTTGTTTATTTACCGACAATTGTGGCTACTGCGCATTTCCATTGTTCATGTTTCAATTTAATACATCATCTCATTTAGAACGATTTTTAGATGCAAAACATCGTTTTATGGGCTAAAAACGCTATGGCACGAATATTGGAATATATGGAGAAAATTCAATGAGGTAAAAAGAATGAGTCTATTTCCAATCATCTATACTAGCCTGCTCATTTTCGGCGGTCTAACTGTTTCTGTAGTTTTGTTTTCCTTCATCTCTTATAAAATAAAAGGGGAAAAAGAAAATACCGCTTCTTTGAGCAGAACTTCCGTAAATCTCGCCATGACGCCGGCATATCAAGCAAATGCTGTTGGCGGTTCAAATTTTGTTAATCCGGTTGCCCAGAGGACCCAAATTAGAACGGCTTACGAAAGGAAACGGGCTGAAGTAAGGTTGAGCTATTTGAATGACGTTCAAAGATCAAAACAGCGATACGTCTCGCGTCCGGTCAACGAGTCCGGCGAAACCAACGCGGTTCAATCAAACAGAAGTAAAAACAGATTTGAAATTGTAACTACTTTCGAAAGAGAAGCCGATTCCCAACCAAGTTTTTCCAAACAAGAAAACAATTATGAATACAGCGATAACTCTTTTATGAATTATTACTCAAACGATTCGGACGTTTATTTTCGTCCGTCAATAAGAAGTTAATTTGCCATAACTTACTTAATAATTCCAACTGCAAGGCTATTCAATATGAATAGCCTTTTTTCTGTTTAAAATTATTTTATTGATTAAAAGCGATTCTACCGTTAAATTTGATTAACTATTAGGACAGATTTTTTAGATGGAATTATTACCGATTATTTACATAAGCGTAGCGCTGTTTTCTATCGTTATTGTTGTAATTTTAATCGTTTCTTATTTTTCATATAGAATAAAAAAAACTAGCGGAAACTTAGAAGAAGACGAACAAAAACTGGAGTTAAAACCGCTGACAAAAACTAAACGCTCTCGAAAACCGGTAAAAAAGAAAAGCCGAAAAAAGACCGAAAAGATTAAACCTTCCCCAAAGAAAACATCGCAGCCCGTTTTCAAACTTTCAAACAAGAAATCGAGATTGAGCATATTGAACGATACTTTGACCAATACGAAAGAAGAAAACCGATTAACGAACGCCTCCAAATCAAGCGATATCTTAAAAAGTTATTCCGACGAAGAAGACGACAATTTATTCACAATGAAAGTAAGAAAGAACCGAAAAAAAGATTAAGAGGAAACTTTTGATTTTGCTCTTTGTATTAGCAATTCTAATTTTGATTTATATTGCGGAGCTAGTTTAAGAGCTTGCGCCCAATCGGCTAACGCTTCGGAATATTTCTGCGAATCAAAATAAAGCATTCCTCTGAAATAGAAATATTCTCCTCTTGTCGGTTTCAAATCAAGCGCCGTAGAAATTGATCTCATTGCGTCAAATTCTTTGTCGGTTTTTGAATAGCACGAAGCCAAGAGATAATGGGGATAATCTTTTTCCCCTTTTAATTTAACGGCTTTAATTAAATCGTTGATTGCGGAATGAAATTCGCCCGAACCGATTTTAAGTTTTGCTCTGTCGATAAACGCTTCGTAAAACTCGGCGTTTCCAAGCGCGCGCGTAAAGTCGCCGAGCGCGCCTTGTTGATCTTTCAAAATCTCTTTAACTTTTGCGCGATGATAATACGCCGAAAAATATTTTTCGTCAATCGAAATTGCGCTCGAAAAAGAATTAATCGCTTTCTGATATTCTTCGAGCGTAAAATAAATTTTTCCTAATTCAAAAAAAGCTTCTTTGAAAGAATCGTCCAATTCAACAACCCTAAGAAAATACATCAGCGCTATTTCGTGATTTTTAGTTTTGGATGAAAGCGCCCCTAATTCGAAAAGAGCTTTAACGTTATCGGGATCTAACCGAAGGACTTTATTGTAATCGCGAACGCAGGATTTAAAATCGTTATTAAGTTTATTCAGTTCCGCCGAAAGCATAATGTTTTCAATGTTGTCCGGCTGAAGCGCAATAACTTTCTGTAAATCTTCGAGCGCTTTTCCTGTTTCATTCAGTTCTCTGTAAACTTCAATCCGTTGAAAATAAGCGTCAATATAATTTTCATCAAATGATAAAGCGTCGCCGAGCGCGTCAAGCGATTTTTCAAAATCATTATTTGCAAAATGAACTTTACTAAAATAAAAGAAAGTTTCTTTTATCGGCTTTGCAACTTGCTTCAATTCGTTTTCGGCTTCGTCTTTTTTGTGGATAAAAATATACGCGCCGCCGAGGAAAGTATGAGCGTAATCGCAATCGTTGTTTAATTCCAAAGATTTTTTAAGAACGATAATCGCTTGTCTGAATTCATTCAGCCGGATTTTTATTTTCCCGAGGAGAACGAATATTTCAGCTTCGTCCGGCTGCAGCTCGGAAGCTTTTTCGGCGTCTTTCAACGCGTCGTCATATTTTCCCAATTCATAAAATATTTTTCCCCGCAGAAAATAGCCGTGACCTTTTTTTTCCGTTTTCAAAATGAAAATATTAACGCTTTCCAAAGCTTCGGTATTGTTTTTTAATTTGAATAATGTTTCGGCAAGATGGAAGAAACAATTGGGCGAAAAATCTTTATCTATTCTTACGACGTTCTTAAAATCAGTTAGAGCGGAATTAAGTTCTCCTTTTTTGGCGTAAGCGAGTCCGCGTCCGTAAAGGGCTTTAGTATTTTCGTTTTCAATTGCAAGGGCGGAAGAATAGCTTTCAATCGCTTCGTCGAATCTATTTAATTTATAAACTTCGGCGGCGCGGTTGATTTTTTCGGCGACCTCGTCGCCGGAAAATATCTTCGAAAAAATTCCCATTTAAAATATTTTTTAATTTTATAATCGTAAAGATTGTCAATAAGTTGAATTCAAATCAACATGAAGGAATGAAACGGCTGCGTTTGATAAAAAAAAAAGAGCGGACTGGAAAACCGGTCCGCTCTGTTGAATTGACGAAGATCTTTATTTTTCGTTTAACAGTTCTTCCATCTGATCGAGAAGTTTGTTCATTTTTTTAACGACGGCTAAAATAGGTTCGGGAGAATTCATATCGACGCCCGCTTCTTTTAAAACTTCAATCGGATATTTAGAGCTGCCGGATTTAAGGAAGTTCAGATATTTATCAATTTCCGGCTGTCCTTCGGCTTTTATTTTTGCGGCAATCGCCTGCGATGCGGCAAAGCTTGTAGCGTATTGATAAACGTAAAAGTTATAATAAAAATGCGGTATTCTCGCCCAAGTGTAAGTTTCCTCATCGTCAACCGTCATCGTATCGCCCCAATAATCCTGATACATTTCTCCGTATTTTTCAGACATTCCTTCAGGAGTTAACGCTTCGCCTTTTTCGTTTTGGCTGTGCGCCCATTCTTCAAAAGC
>JAADIR010000035.1:0-3319 GCA_013151245.1 Chlorobiota bacterium | reverse complement strand
GTAGTAATATTATTTAAGTTCTTCTCAATCAGCGCAAGTTTTTCTTCTTTTGTTTTCGCGTGATCAATCAGATAATCGAGCAAGAGCGCTTCGTTGGTCGTTGAGGCGACTTCGGCGACAAAGATTGAATAATCGGCGTAAGGAAACGGCTGATTTTTTCCCGTGTAAAACGAGTGCATATTGTGTCCCATTTCGTGCGCAAATGTAAAAACGTCGTTCAGCTGATTATTCCAATTCAATAAAACATAAGGATGAACTCCGAAAGTCGTTCCCGACGAATAAGCGCCGCTTCTTTTCCCTTTTGTTTCGTAAACGTCAATCCATCTGTTTTCGAAAGCGGTTTTCAAGTGCGAAAGATAATCTTCTCCAAGGGGTTTGAGCGCGTCGAGCACAATATCTTTAGCTTCGTCGTAGGAATATTCTTTTTTCACGGAAGGGAAAAGAGTTACGTAAGTGTCGTACGCGTGGAAATCGTCGAGACCCAGAATGCGTTTTTTTAACTCTGCCCAACGGTGAAGCGGTTCGAGATTTTTTTGAACCGTGTTAACGAGATTATCATAGACCGAAACGGGAATGTTGTTTGCGTCTAACGCGGCTTCGCGGTCGGTTTCATATTTTCTTGCGCGGGCGTTAAAAGAGATAGCTTTCAAATTTCCGTTGAACAAAGCGGCAAACGTATTTTTGTATTCTTTAAACGGTTCGTAATAAGCTTTGTAAATTCTTTCTCTGTAAGCGCGATCGGTTGAATAAAGTCCCGCGTAATACCTTCCGTCCGAGACGGTAATTTCGTTTCCGTTCTCATCTTTAATTGAAGGGAATTTCATCTCGGCGTTTTTAAATACGCCAAATACGTTATACGGAACGCTTGTCACGGGACCGGCGAGCGCAAGCAGCTCTTCCATTTCAGGAGTAAGCGTGTGTTTCTTTGTGCGAAGCAGATTATCGAACATGTGCTTATAAATTTTCAAACCTTTTTCGCCGTCAACCATCGCCCAAAGTTTTGTTTCGGGGATAGCGATAATTTCGGGACGAATGAAAGAACTTGCCGCCGAAACTTGCGAAGCGAGACGCGAAATTCTATCGTAGCGTCCTTGATTTTCGGAGTTTGCCAAATCGAGATCTTTTGAAAGACTTGCATACAAATAGAGCCGCCCGATTTTAATTCCCATCTCCTCGTCGAATTTCAGCGCGGAGAGAAGTTCTTGTGGAGATTCGGCGAGTTTCCCTTCAAATTTTTCGTAGCCGTTTAAATTATCTTTTACCCACTGAAAATCTTTTTCCCAATCCGCGGCAGTTTTGTAAACGTCTTCGAGATTCCATTTGTATTGGTCGCCTATTTTATCGCGCGTCGGCAATGCGCCGGTTTCATCCTGGGCATATAAGCCGCCGCTTAACATCGTAATTGCTGTAATACTCATTAACATAATCCTCGTAAAATTTTTAATTAGATTTTGAAGTTCATTCATTTTTCACCCCGTAATAATTTGAGAATAATAATTTGTCCAACACCGTTTTTTATTTACCCATGAAAACTAAAAAAAATCTTTTTATAATAACCAATAAAATTTTATCTTCGCAAATCATTTACCAGGAGAAAAGATGACTCAAACCGGCGCGAAAGAAACTTGGCGCTTCCCTAAAGATTTTTGGCTCGCCAATTTTATGGAGCTTTGCGAACGGGCGGCATATTACGGATTTTTTATTGTTCTCACATTGTTTATGACCGACATCGTCGGATTCACCGATATTGAAACGGGCGTTATTGTCGGACTCTTTTACGGCGGGCTTTATTTACTTCCTCCGTTCGTGGGTTCTTACGTTGATAAAATCGGATTCAAAAAGGGAATGATAATCGCTTTTTCCCTTTTAACGATTGGATATTTTTTTCTCGGAGTATTCATCGCAAAAGGAACGGTAATCTTTTTTCTGATTGTAACGATGGTTGGAGCTTCCTTTGTTAAACCGCTGATTACGGGAACGGTGGCGAAAACGACAACCGAAGCCAACCGCGCGCGCGGTTACTCGCTTTTCTATTGGATTGTGAACGTCGGAGCTTTCACTGGAAAAACTTTTGTTCCTTTTATCAGACAAGGAATCGGCTTGCAGTACGTGAATTTCTTTTCCTCGGCAATGGCGTTTATCGCTCTGCTTTTTGCAATTTTCTTTTACGTGGAACCGGAAAGAGCTAAAATAGAAAAAACGGTAAACGATTTATTGCGCGCATTTATCGGAATTTTGAAAAAACCCCGGCTCTGGATTTTAACTTTAATCATCACGGGATTTTGGCTTATTCAAGGGCAGCTTTACGCCACGATGCCTAAATACGTTATTCGTCTTCTCGGCGAAGAAGCTCGTCCCGAATGGCTGGCAAATATCAATCCAGCCGTAGTCGTAATATTTGTCGTTCTGATAACGCAATTAATGAAAAAGAAAAAAGCGGTAAATTCAATGCTGGTAGGAATGCTTTTAATGCCTTTCTCCGCGCTTGCGATGGCGTTTAGCCAAGAATTAGAATCGTTTACGGGAAACTCGATTTTAATACTCGGATTGGATTTTTATCCTTTAACAATTATGATGATTATCGGCATAGCAATTCAAGGTTTAGCCGAATGTTTTATCTCGCCGAGATTTCTCGAATATTTTTCATTGCAGGCGCCAAAAGGCGAAGAAGGATTATATCTCGGTTTCAGCCATCTGAATTCGTTTCTTTCGGCGATTATCGGATTCAGTCTTTCCGGCGTTTTGCTCGATAAATATTGCCCCGACCCGAAAACTCTTCCCGCCGGACTTACTGAAATTCAACGCGCCTCGTATTACGCCGACGCGCATTTGATTTGGTATTATTTTGTAGTAATAGGGCTGGTTTCAGCGGTTTCGCTATTAATTTTTAAATTTGTTACCGATAGGATTGATAAAAAGAAAACGGACGATTAGCAAGCAATTTATTGATTCGCGTTTTATCTTATTTCACTTGCCCTTGCGTTTGCGCGCGGAAAAAACGTAACGTAGATTGCTTAGTCCCGATTTATCGGGACGGGCAATCTGCGAGCGTAAATGATTTGCGAAACGTGATAAAAGACTCTCTGTTTTTTCAAAACTCACAGATTGCAAAGCAATCTGTGTTACAACTCGTTTTGCAACCGCAAGTTTTACCGTGCAAAAAAAGCGTAACGCAGATTGCTTGTCCCGAAGGGATCGCTTTGCTACAATCTGCACATTCTGTAAAGCATCGATTGTAAATACAAGCGGCAGATTGCAAGCAATCTGCGCTACAAAAACTATTCCGCCGGGGAAACATTTTTGAAAAACTCTCCGCCGC
>JAADIR010000211.1 GCA_013151245.1 Chlorobiota bacterium | reverse complement strand
TAAATTTTCCGGCAGTCTTAAAGAAATAGTTTTTGTCGATGGTTTTAGTTTCGGAAAAGAAGCGACTTTCGATCTATTCCAATCAACAAATTCGGTTGAATCGTTTTCAGACCAAAATTTTCTTTCTTCATCTTCGGTTTTAAATTTCGGTATTTTTTTTAATTGCTTCATAATAAATTATCTTTTTACAAAAATAATTCTTAAAATTTAATTCATAATTATCAAAAAACAAAGCTTTTCTATTTCTCCCAAAACTTCCCCGCCACAATTCTTATCTGCGCGTAGGTTATTGAAGAATGGAGTTTTTCCTTAATGTCTTTCAAATTTTGAACGCCCCCTTTTTCAATTACTTCTTTTATGCCGTCGATTATTTTTTTGGAAAAAAGAGAATTGATTTTTGTGTCGGGGTAAAATTTCAATATCGATTCAATTTGTAGCGATAACAGAGATTCGGGAATTTTCAGCATCGATTTGATATCGTCGAAAGAGTAATCGCGAAGCAGTAATTTGCGCACGTTTTCTATTTCTTCGGGAATTTCGTTTTGTTTTTTTAGCTCCGTAAAAGGTTTATTAACAAACTTGTTTATTATTGACAAGAACGGCTCGCCTATTTTATTAAACATTCTTTGGTTCGTTCCGTTGATTTCGAAAAACTCGATTTCCGTTTTCGGTTTCTTTTCGGCAATCGCGCGTAAGACGTTATCGGGGCAAACATATTGCACCGGCTGAGTGAACTTTGCCGAAACGCCGCGCCGCGCTTCCCGCAGTTTGTTGAATAATACAAGCGTTTGCGTGTTCTCTTTCGGCGTTTTCGGTTGATCGTTCTTTTCTTCTTCATGGAAAACGAAAAGAGATTTCCCTTTTTCCGTTAAATGATAAGAGTTGTCAATCATGCGGATTACGTTCCGGCTCATCAGCGCTTCTACGCTCGCTTCTATCTCCTTTATTTTGTAATGCCCGCACGAACCGAAGGCGGAAAGATTTCCGTATTTGCCGAATTTATCTTTACCCCGTAAAATGTCTATGAGCGTTTTTTTGCGAAGGATGAAATCCGTTTCATGAACGGCGGTTAAAATTTTATCTTCCAGAAATTCATTCGTTTGATTTACGTTCGACCCTTTTTGACAAATGTCGCACTTGCCGCATTTGAAATCGGAAACGTTTTCGCCGAAATAATTGAGCATATAGTTGAACCGGCATTCGTTCGAGTAGCAATAGCCGATCATATCGTCTAATTTTTTCTGCGCGTTTTCAAGTTGAAGAGAAAGCTCTTTCGTTTTGATATTCAGTTTGTTAGCTTTCACGCGAGGAACTGTAAGCCGGACGCTTTCTCCTTTCGGCGGTTTGTCGTATTCTATAATTCCTATTTCGCCGAGCGCCGTAAGTTGTTCGATGATTTCGTTTTGCGTTAAGCCGGATAAGTCGGAAAGCCGGGGAATGTTTATCGCCGTTTTTGTCGTAAAACCTTTCGCGCGATAATCTTTCAAAAGCGTTAAGATAAAATCCCTCAAAGCGTTATTGATTAGATCTTTTACGTAGTTCTGAAGTTCGCCGGGCGACAAAATAAATTTGAAAAAGTGTTTTCTTTCGAAGCGGGAGGTTTGTTTTAAATAACCCGATTCTTCAAGGTAATTCAGCGCGGAAAAAACTTTCGTCTCGCCGATACGGTTTTGTTTTAGAACGGAAAGAATTTGCTTAGATATTTCCAATTCCTTTTCCGGCAGCGCGCCAACGGCGACGTTATTCATATTGCAAATCGCGTCGTAAACAAATTCAATTTCGTGAACGCTTGGGAAGGACATATCAATAAAATATTCTTGTATGAATTTGTCCTTCAAATCAAACAGAAGAAAAATATTTGAATTTTCTCCGTCGCGTCCCGCGCGTCCTATTTCCTGGTAATAATTTTCTATCGAGCCGGGAACGTTGTAATGAATGATTGTGCGAATGTCTTTTTTGTCGATTCCCATCCCGAATGCGTTTGTGGCGACGATTACCTCCAACCGGTCGGCGATGAAATCGTCCTGCAAAATTCTTCTTTTAACCGAAGGCAATCCGGCGTGATAGTAATCCGCCGAGAACCCTTTGTTAATTAGGTAATCGGAAAGTTCTTCGGCGTTCTTCCGCGTCGATACGTAAATTATCGCCGGAGTTTCGTTTCGCTGAAGAATGGAAAGCGTTTTCGATTGTTTCTGTTTTGTGTGAATTACATTCAGGAAAAGATTCTCGCGGATGAATCCTCTGACAAAAAATTGCGGTTCTTTCAAGTTAAGCTGCGCGATGATATCTTCGCGGATTTTCGGGGTTGCCGTTGCGGTAAACGCCGAAACGCTTTCAACTTCAATAAAATCGGCAAAACTTTTTATTTTGCGATACGACGGACGGAAGTTGTGTCCCCATTGGCTTATACAGTGCGCTTCGTCAATAAATAAAAATTTCGGACGCAGCGCTTTTATATTTTCCGAAAATTGAACGTTCCCCAATTTTTCCGGCGAAACGTAAAGCAATTTTATTTTTCCGTTTGCTATTTTGTTCAGAACTTTTTGGGTCTCTCGATAGTCTAATGAGCTGTTGATGAAAGCCGCCGTCTCTTCCGATGAATTGAGCGAATCGACTTGATCTTTCATCAGCGCAATCAAAGGCGAAATTACGATTGAAAAAGATTCGGCTTGCAGAGCGGGAATTTGGTAACAGAGCGATTTTCCCGCGCCGGTGGGAAGAATAGCAAGAACATTTTTACCGGCGTTTATCGCGTCGATAATCTCTTTCTGCGCCGGACGAAAAGAATCGTAACCGAAATATTTTTTTAGGACTTCGAGCGAGTTCAAAATAGTTTGAGTTTTAATTTATGCTTAAATTTAAAAGAAAATTACAAAACAAGTTTCTCAAAGATAACTTAAATTGTGAAGGTATCAATATGATCATTGGTAATAGACTATGATAACCATTGGGCAAACCGTTAAGAAAGTTGAGGGTTTATGAATCGTTATTAACTTAACGTCAGTCCAAAAGATTATTTTTAATACTTTTATGAAAATAATTCAACTACTTCGTAGTTGTTTTTTCCTTTTGCTTTTTATTTCTTCGGGCTTTGCCCGAAGTTATTCAAATTCAAGTCCTTCGGACTTAAATATTCTTTTTACTGACGACCGCAAAGCGGTCGAATATGAATAACCTTACGCGCAGCGTAAGGATAATAAAAGCAGAAAAAATGAACCGCAACGCGGTTCAATGACGACTTTTTAATAATATTTAAGAATAATTTTTCCTATGGTGATTGTCGTTAAATTTTATGTGACAATGCGTAGTGGGGTTTGATTTAGAAAATATTGGGAACTAATATGATAGAAATTAAAAACGTAAGCAAAAAGTTTGAAAACACGGAAGCGCTGAAAGGCGTGTCGTTAAAGGTCGAAAAAGGGGAGTTCTTCGGATTGCTCGGACCCAACGGCGCGGGAAAGACTACGCTGATGAATATTATCGTCGGATATCTGAAACCGGACGAAGGCAAAGTTTTCATCGACGGAACGGAAATGAAAAGCGACGACGTTTCCCTTCGCGAAAAAATCGGCTACGTTCCGCAAGATATCGGGCTTTATCAAGAACTAACCGCGATGCAAAATCTTAAAATTTTCGGCTCGTTTTACAATCACACAAAAAAAGAATTGAACGAGAGAATCGAACAAGCGTTGGAACTTGTGCAGCTTAACGACAGAAGAAAAGACGTCGTGAAAGAATTCAGCGGCGGAATGAAACGCAGATTAAACATTGCCGCGAGCTTGCTGCACGACCCGGAAATTATTTTATGCGACGAACCGACCGTCGGCGTCGATCCGCAATCCCGAAACGCGATTTTCGAAATGCTGCAAAAGTTAAACGCCGACGGTAAAACGCTTATTTACACAACGCACTATATGGAAGAAGCCGAACGGCTCTGCAACCGTATGGCTATTATCGATTACGGAAAAATAATCGCCGGAGGAACGCTGTCGGAACTTATCGATTTGCTTCACACAAGGGAAACTTTGAAAATCAGAAAAACAAAAGAGACCGAAGCGCTGCTTGGCGAAATTAAAAAACTGGGAGTTTTTTCCGAACACGATTTCTATTTCGAAATCCGCCCGAACGAAAATTACGACGTTTATTCAAAACTCTTCGCTGATTTGGAAACAATCGGGCTCGATTCCAAATTTGTTGAAATCAGCCGCGCTTCGTTGGAAGACGTATTTCTTTATCTAACCGGAAGGAGTTTGAGAGATTGAAAACGATACTGAATTTAATAAAAAAAGACGTCGTCCGTTTTTTAAAGGACACGCCCGCGTTGATTCTTACGTTCGTCGTTCCCGCGGTGTTGATAATTATTTTCGGAAACATTTTCGGCGGCGGCAACGACTCGCGCGGGAAGCCGGAAATAATTTTAGTAAATGAAAGCAATTCTCCCGCCGCGGAATTTTTGGAAGAGAAACTCGACTCGAGCGATCTCCTTCAAACCGTTAAAGTTTATCATCAAGACGGAAAGGAAATTCCTTTCACGGAAGAGAGCGCGAAAGAATTTGTGTCGAAAGGCAAAATTACCGCCGCGGTTGTTTTGCCGGAAGATTTTTTGTCGGACACTTCTTCGGGTATGAAAATAAAATTTTATTACGATCCGAAAAACGAAATCGAATCGAATTTAATTCAAGGCGGAATTCAAAAAACGATTTTCTCCGAAATGCCCGCCATTATGCCCTATCTGATGCAGCGGCAGATGAGCAATCTTTTGGGAAGCGACAGCGGTAAAATTTTCAACAAAAAAATGGCTGATCTTATCGGAGAATCTTTCGGCTTTAATCCCGATTCCGTGTTTAAATCAATGACGCAGATTGATCTCAATCAACTTCAGAACGATTCGACCGCTGCCGGAGCCGATTTTATGAACAATCTGATTAATATCGAATCGGAGCAGCTTGTGGGCAAAGAGATAAAAAGCCCCGGCGTAACGCGCATTGTGGGCGGCTGGGCGATGATGTTTCTTCTTTTTACGCTTACCGGCGCGTCGATTTCAATTTTTGAGGAAAAGCAGGAAGGTTCGCTGAGGCGTTTATTGTTTATGCCTATTACGCGATCGCAAATTTTGTGGAGCAAATATCTCTATTCCATTCTGCTTGGAATTGTTCAACTGCTTGTGATGTTTTTCATCTCGTGGGTTGTTTTCGACGTTGATATTTTTTCGAATTTTTTCAATTTGTTTGTCGTAATCGTCGCTTCGGCTTTTGCCGCCGTTGCGTTCGGAATGCTGATAACCGCAATGTCTAAAACCATTCAGCAGGCGAACGGTTTGGCTACTCTCATCGTTCTTGTGATGTCGGCGGTCGGCGGTTCGTGGTTCCCGGTTTCGCTTTTCCCGAACTGGATTCAAGTAATTTCTAAATTTACGATTACTTATTGGTCGGTCGAAGCGTTTCTCGACGTTCTTTGGCGGCGCGCGTCGCTTGTTGACATTTTACCCAATCTCGGCGTTTTGCTCGCAACCGCCGTTGTCATAAATTACATAGCGCTTTATCTCTTTAAGAAAAGAAGCGTGGTGTGAAAGAAAAGAATGGATGAATGAATGTATGATTGTATGGATGAATGATTTAATGATTGGAAAATCCGTTTTACGTTTTTCATTCAGCCATTCCGGAAGAAAGAATGAGTTGTTTTATCAAAATGTATTTTGTTTAACTATCGGAATAAATTATGAACATTGTTGAAGTTGAAAATCTTACTAAAATTTTCTCCGCGTCCGGCAAGAGCGGCGCGGTAAAGGCGCTCGACGGAGTAACGCTTTCCGTGGGCGAAGGAACGATATTCGGTCTGCTCGGTCCCAACGGCGCGGGTAAAACGACGCTGGTGAAAATATTGCTCGGAATAGTTCGTCCCACAAGCGGAAACGCTAAACTTTTGGGCGAAGACGTTTCGCATTATAAAATAAAATCGCGCGTAGGTTATCTTCCTGAAAATCATAAATTCCCCAATTTTCTTACCGGCGAAGGAGTGATGAAATATTTCGGAGAGCTTGCCGGAATGAAAAAGTCTGAAATCGAAAATAGAATCGATCCGCTTCTTTCTCTCGTTAAAATGAAAAAATGGAAGAGGACGAAAATCAAAAGCTACTCGAAAGGAATGATGCAGAGATTGGGAATCGCGCAGGCGTTGATTAACAATCCCGACGTGATTTTTCTCGACGAACCGACCGACGGCGTCGATCCCATCGGAAGAAAAGAGATTCGCGACATTCTTCTTAAACTGAAAAACGAAGGGAAAACGATTTTCCTCAACAGTCACCTTCTTTCGGAAATCGAAATGGTTTGCAATTCGATTGCGATTTTGAACAAGGGAAAACTCATTCGAGAAGGAACGGTTGAAGAAATTACCACGACGAAAGAGATTTACGATTTCGAAATTGCCGAAGGAAGCGCAACAGACATACTCGCCAAATTCGGAACGGCGTATTCCCTTGTCGCCAAAGGGAACGCGGCATTCAGCGGAAAATTCGACGACGTCGATCGTCTCAATTCGTTTATCGATTCGATGCGCGGCGCGGGCGTTTTGATTAAATCGGTCGTGCCCAAAAAAGTTTCGCTCGAAGATATGTTTATTTCCGTTATCGAAGATTCGGAAGGAGGAAAAAATGAATAACGTTTGGACAATTTCAAAACTCACTTTCCGCGAAGCTTTTTCGCGTAAGATTTTTCTTTTCTTCGCGGGAATTTCAACGTTCCTTCTGCTCGTCTTTCTTGCGGTTTTTCTTTTTACCGACGTTGCGGCTCTTTTCGGCTCGGTGAAAATTAACGGGAAAGAATTGAGCGGCTCAAACCCCGCTGTGGCGGCTATCAAGTTGTTCATCCTAAATCCGCTTTACGGTTTCGGACTTTTTCTCGCCATTTTCAGTTCGGCGAGTTTTATTCCGCACATGCTTGAAAAAGGAAATATCGATCTTCTTCTTTCAAAGCCGATTTCGAGAAGACAACTGATTCTCGGAAAATTTTTCGGCGGCGTGGCTGTTGTTTTCGTCAATGTTTTTTATCTCGTTTTCGGTCTTTGGCTGATGATAGGTTACGGGCTTGGCGATTGGTCCGTTGATTTTCTTCTCGCTTCGCTTGTAATCACGTTTGTTTTCGCCCTGCTTTATTCGCTGATGATTTTGCTCGGAATCGTTTCGCGCAGTTCCGTTTTGGCGATGATGATTTCCTATCTCGTCTTCCTAATTCTTTCGCCGGTTCTTTCTTCGCGGGAAATTATATCGACGTTTCTCAATTCGGAAATCTTTTCCGCCGTTATGAATTTTTTCTATTACGTCGTTCCGCAAACGTCCGATTTGGGAAGCATTCTGAACAGCATCGCGCTCGGAAACCCGATTGAAAGCTATTCGCCGATTATTGTTTCGCTTGCGTTTATTGTCGCGGCAATTGAGTTTTCAGTTTTTGTTTTCAGCAAGAAAGATTACTAAACAAGCGGACGAGAAAGTGTATTCATTCAACCGAATATTTTTTGGAATGTATGAATGAATGGATGAATGATTTATACTGAAATCAAAGCAGTTTTCGGATTCCGTAAAGTTGTCATTGCGATTCCGACTTTGTCGGAAGAAGCCTGTCCGCCGATAAGGCGGGCAATCTGTTAATTTTAGTCTCCATTCAATAGATTACTTCGTCATAAAGAACATTCCTCGTAATGACCCTGAATTTAATGCTTCGAAAACCAAATTGTGTTTAGTTTACATTCCTTTAATTGTATTGGAAGTATGCGCTTAAGTTCAACTACTTTGTAGTTGTTAACTAAACGGCGATTTTTTTGTCCTACGGGCTTTGCCCGCAGTTATTCAAATTGAACCGCTTTGCGGTTCATTCACGTAAATTATGTAGTCGATAATATCATTTGAATCGCTGGCGGAATGGAATTATTTTGTCGTCGAAGCGTAAATGCGTTTTAGAATTTAATTTGATTTACCGATTAAGAAAACTTTACGCGGAAACGACCGCAACGCGGTCGAATATGAATAACCATAGGCGCAGCCTATGGAAACAAAAAGCGACCAAAATTCAACAACCCTGAAAGGGTTGAATTAATGCCATAGGAATTTAAAATTCCCTTCAAACCATCGTTCACGCAACAAAAATTTTGTTTTTCTCACAATTGAATTTCATTTTTTAATTTTTAGAAAAAAAACTTCAAAACAATAAATTAAAAAGCCATTCAACCATTCGTCCGTACAAGCATTCCTGTTTTGTATTCAGCGCAAAAATCAGATTAAAGAGAATGAAATCCCACTTTTTCGTGCAGTAGAAAAACTTTTAACAATTCAAAGAAAATCGATAATTTTAATTTATTTATATTGGTATAAAAATTGTGAGAAATTAGTTTTTAAATTATTGATTGGGAAAAAATGGCGGAAGAAAACTTAAAACTTGAAGACCTTCTCGGCGGAATGAAGCCGGAAGAAAAAGAAAAATTTGATTACGTGGCGATAATCGGCGCGGGCGTGATGGGACAAGGAATTGCTCAAAGCGTTTCGGCGGCGGGAATAGACGTCCTGATAATCGAAAAAGACGACGAACACCTCGAACGCGCAAAAACGGAACTAACCGAATCGATGGAAAGAGAAATAGCGCGCTGGGGAATGACCGAAAGCGAAAAGAAAGTGATATTAAGTCGCATCGATTGGTCGGTTGAAATAATGGACGTTGCCGAATGCGATTTGATAATTGAATCGGTTACTGAAGATTTTCGTTTGAAACAATTGATTTTCAGAACGCTGGATGAAATTGCGAGTCCGGAAACGATTATCATCTCAAATACCTCAACGCTCAGTTTATCGAAAATTGCGGAGATAACCGATAAGCCCGATAGAATTGTCGGTATGCACTTTCTCCATCCCGTTCCGAAAGTTCCGCTTGTGGAATTAGTGCGCGCTTACGAAACGTCCGACAAAACGGTTGAAACGGTAAAGCAATTCGCCGAAAAAATCGGAAAAACCGCAATCGAAGTTTTCGAATATCCGGGATTCGTAACCACGCGAAGCATTGTCGTTTTACTGAATGAGGCGATGCACATTCTGCTCGAAGGAATCGCTTCGGCAAAGGCAATTGACACGGCAATGAAATTAGGATACAATTTTCAATCCGGCCCGCTCGAAATGGCGGACACGATGGGATTGGACGAAGTTTTAGCGTGGATGGAACAATTGTGGCATTCTCTCGGCGAACCGCGTTACCGCCCATGTCCGCTGCTCCGCAAGCTCGTCCGCGAACGGAAACTCGGCAAAAAAACTCACGAAGGGTTTTATAAATACGACGACGAGGGGAAAATCATTTCGTAAGTTCAAACAAAATCGAATTAACAATTTGACAGTTTAATAATTTAACAGTTTGGCAATCAAAGGAAATAAAAATGAAAATATTAGTTTTAAATTGCGGCAGTTCGTCGATTAAATATCAATTCATAGACACGGAAATTGCGATAACTCTCGCCAAGGGAATGGTTGAACGAATCGGGATGGCGGGCGCGGTTCTTTCGCACACTCCGCACGGAAAAGAAAAAATCAGAATAGTAGGCGAAATTTTAGATCACACAATCGCGTTGGAATACGTCATCGCGGTTCTGATGTCGCCCAATCACGGCGTAATCAAAGAGAAAGAAGAGATCGACGCGGTCGGTCACCGCGTGGTTCACGGCGGAGAAACTTTTTCCGGCTCCGTTTTAATCACAAACGAAGTAATGCGCGCCATCAAAGAAAACATCGAATTGGCGCCGCTTCACAATCCGCCGAATATCAAAGGTATAGAAGCGACGATGAAACACCTTCCGGAAACGCCGCAAGTCGCGGTGTTCGATACGGCGTTCCATTCGAGAATGCCTTCTTATGCTTATCATTACGGGCTTCCGAGAACTTTATATAAAAGGCATAAAATTAGAAAATACGGATTTCACGGAACGTCGCACAGATTTGTTTCGCAGAGAGCGGCTTTTATGACAGGCTATGAGATTGAGGATTTAAAAATTATTACCGCGCATCTTGGAAACGGAGCAAGCATGGCGGCAATTAAAAACGGTATTTCCATTGACACAACAATGGGATTTACGCCGCTGGAAGGGCTTCTGATGGGAACAAGAACCGGCGATATGGACCCGTCGGTTATTCTGTACATTATGGGAAAAGAAGGGCTTTCGCTCGGCGAAGCGAATACGCTGATGAACAAGCATAGCGGGCTTCTCGGCATCAGCGGCGAAAGCAGCGACATGCGCGAAATTGAAGAGCAAATTGCCGAAGGCAACAAACGCGCCAAAGAAGCGTTCGACGTTTTTACTTACAGAATTAAAAAGTATATCGGCGCTTACGCCGCCGCGATGGGCGGTTTGGACGTTCTCGTTTTTACCGGCGGAATAGGAGAAAATTCAGTCAACGTCCGTAAAGCCGTCTGCGACAATATGGAATTTCTCGGAATTGAATTGGACGCTAACAGAAACGAAAACGCAAACGAAGAAACGGAGCTATCCTCTTCGGCTTCGAGAGTGAAGATTCTCAAAATTCCGACCAACGAAGAGTTGGTAATCGCGCTCGATACGGAAAAAATAGTCAATGAAATAAGCCGATCGGAACCGCCGGAAGATGGTACGGTCGCATTTAATTAATCCGTGATAATCCGTTAAATCCGCGTTCAATAAAAAGGGGGAAAACAAATGAATCTCGGCTTGAAAAATAAAAACGTAATAGTAACCGCCGCGAGCAAAGGAATCGGCAAAGCTATTGCAAAAGTTTTTCTTGAAGAAGGCGCGAACGTCGCTATCTGCTCGTCGAATATTGAAAATCTTATCGAAGCGGGAAAAGAACTTCAATCATATTCCGAAAATCTAATTTGGAAAGAATGCGACTTGAACGATGAAAATTCAATCGGCGATTTTCTCTCTTTTGTTAAAGAAAAATTCGGGACGATCGACGTTCTCGTCAACAATTGCGGAGGTCCGGCGCCGGGAACGTTCGAAACGCTTTCGGACGAAGATTGGATAAACGGCTACAAGCAGGTTCTCAGAAGCGCCGCGCTTTTTGCGAAGGGCGTTCTTCCCGGAATGAAAGAAAAAGGTTGGGGACGAATCATTAATATCACTTCTATTTCCGTCAAACAGCCTATTGAAAACTTAATGCTTTCCAACACATTCCGCGCGGGTTTGACCGGTTTTGCCAAAACGCTCAGCCGTGAAATAGGACAATTCGGAATCACCGTAAATAACGTCGCTCCGGGCTATACAATGACGGGACGCTTGCGCGAACTCGCCGAAATAAGAGCGGAAAAACAAGGAAAAACCGTCGATGAAATTTTTGCCGAAATGGGGAAAACGGCTCCGCTCAACAGAATAGGCGAGCCGGAAGAGATTGCAAACGTCGCCGCGGTCTTTCTCGCTTCGGAAAAAGCCGCTTACGTTACCGGAACAACAATTCAAGTTGACGGCGGAGAAACAAAATCTTTGTTGTGAAAATCAGACTAATCCCGAAAGGAATTTGTCCGCAGAAATGATCCTAACATCATCGCGAAGTATATCTATTTTTTCTGTTTTGACAACTTGAAAACAAAACGGTATTTTTAATCTTTCGCCGTAATAGAATAAATTCGGAGATGGTTTCCTTTCCGTTAACTTGACTTCAACTGCAAACCAAGGTTTGTTTTTAACCGAAACCAAAAAATCAACTTCCTTTTTATCAACGTTTTTTAAATAATTTAATTCGGCTTTGTATCCTTCTACTTCGTTAAGAAAGTGAACAAACTTTTTTAAGTGCATTGCAATTAGATTTTCAAATCTCGCGCCTTCGTTTTCTATTTCCGACCAATCGAACAGATAGAGTTTCGGTTCCTTTTTTAAGGAACGAATTTTTTTCGAATGAAAAGGATATATTCTAAAATGATAATAAAACGCTTCTAAAATCGAAAGCCAATTATTTACCGCCCTGTGGCTGACTTCCAAATCTTCGCGCAGCGCGTTAACCGAAAGCGGCGACGCTACTTTTTGCGGAAGCATATCGCCGAGCAGTTTCATAGAACTTAAGTCTCGTATATTTTCAACGTCTCTAATATCTTCTCTAAAAAGTCTTTCCAGTTTTTCATTCTGCCATCGTCTTAAAAATCGCACGTTTTGCTTTAACAAAGGCTCGGGAAAACCTCCGAATTTGTAAAGAGTATCCAGCGCGTCCGATAAATTTGCGTCGGAAAAATTCAATTCTCCGAAAGGGTCGAATTCGTTTTTGTTTGAATTCAATTCCGCAAGAGAAAAAGGAAAAAGCGTGTAATAAAAATATCTTCCCAACAAAGAATCTCCGCCTCTCCGGTAAATATTCATACGCGCGCTTCCGGTTACAATAATGTTATACTTTTCTTTATATTTATCAAATATTCCTTTGACAAGATTTTTCCAAGCGCGG
>JAADIR010000256.1 GCA_013151245.1 Chlorobiota bacterium | reverse complement strand
AAAGGTTTTCGCAAAGGGCGCAAAGTTTCATTTTCTCATTCTCCCGAAGCTGACAGATTCCTTCTCCCGATAAATCGGGATCGGAATGACATTTCGTTTCACGTTTTTCGTCTCACGTTTCCACGTTTCTTACCTCTGCCCTCTTACCTCTTACAAAGAAAGCTTTTCACCCGGCGCTGCAGATTGCTTCGTCGCTCCGCTCCTCGCAATGACGGGATATTTCTTTTTCCGTTTTTACGTTTTTTCCACCCTTGCTTCTTACTTCTTATCTCTTGCTTCTTTCCTCTCTCCCTCGGTTCAGCAAAACATAAATTTTGAATTTGAGCGCAATTTAGTTTATTTGGGAACTTGATTATAATTTTTTCGAACAAAAGAGAAACATTGAATAATGAAAAACTTGGTGATTGTAGAGTCTCCGGCTAAAGCGAAGACGATAGAAGGATTTTTGGGAAACGACTTTTTTGTAAAATCAAGCTACGGACACGTGCGCGATTTAGTTAAGAAAAACAACGGCGTTGATATAGAAAACAATTTCGAACCGGAATATGTCGTTCCGCCGGAAAAGAAAAAAGTAATTTCCGAATTAAGGAAAGCGGCAAAGGAAGCCGATACGGTTTGGCTTGCGTCCGACGAGGACCGCGAAGGAGAAGCAATTTCGTGGCATCTTAAGGAAGTTCTGAAATTAAAAAATGATAAAACAAAAAGGATTGTTTTTCACGAAATTACAAAACCGGCAATTACAAAGGCAATTGAAAATCCGAGAGATATTAATCAAAATCTGGTTAACGCACAGCAGGCGCGAAGAATTTTGGACAGACTCGTAGGATTTAAGCTTTCGCCCGTTCTTTGGAGAAAAGTAAAACCCTCTCTTTCCGCAGGACGAGTTCAGTCGGTGGCGGTAAGACTAATTGTGGAACGCGAACGGGAAATTGAAAATTTTGTAACCGAATCGAAATTTAAAGTAACGGCTTTTTTCGAAACCGTAAACGGCGGCGGCGTTATCAAATCTTTCAAAGCCGAATTGCAGAAACGTTTTGAAACGGAAGAAGAAGCGCAAGCGTTTTTAGATCATTGCAAAAACGCCGATTTTACCGTCGAATCTCTTGAAAAGAAATTGGCGAAAAAATCGCCCGCGGCTCCTTTTACAACTTCAACTTTGCAGCAGGAAGCGAGCAGAAAACTTCGGTTTTCGGTTGCGCGCACAATGCGCGTGGCGCAAAGCCTTTACGAATCGGGGAAAATATCTTACATGAGAACCGATTCTGTAAATCTGTCTGTTCTTGCAATTGAATCCGCGGCAAACGCAATCAAAGCAAATTACGGAAACGAATATTCAAATCCGAAACAATACAAAACTAAATCGGCAACGGCGCAGGAAGCTCACGAAGCTATTCGCCCGACATATTTCGAAAAAAGTTCGGTGCAAGGAACCCCCGATGAAGTTGCGCTTTACGATTTGATTTGGAAACGCGCAATCGCTTCGCAGATGAGTAACGCGGAACTTGAACGCACGACTATTAAAATCGGCGTTAAAGATAGAACGGAAAAATTCGTCGCTAAAGGGGAAGTAATTAAATTCGACGGTTTCCTTAAAGTTTATATCGAGTCTTCGGACGACGAGAACGGCGACGCCGAACAAAGCGGTCTTCTGCCGGCGGTTTCCGAGGGCGAGAAACTTATCCCTAAATCAATTGAGGCAATGGAAAGATTCTCGCGTCCTCCGGCAAGATATACAGAAGCAAGTCTGGTTAAAAAATTGGAGGAATTGGGAATCGGCAGACCTTCCACTTACGCGCCTACAATCAGCACAATTCAAAAACGCGGATACGCGGTTAGGGAAGAACGCGATGGAACCGAACGCGAATATAGGGTTCTTACTTTGATTGAATCGAAAGAATTGAAAAAGGAAACGAGAACGGAAATTACCGGCGCGGACAAAGGCAAACTCTTCCCCACTGATATAGCAATGCTTGTAAACGATTTTCTTATTCAATACTTTCCGAATATTCTTGACTATCAATTCACGGCATACGTGGAAAAGGAATTGGACGACATTGCAAACGGCGAACTTGATTGGAGAATAATGTTAAAGGGATTTTACGAACCGTTTGAAAAAACAGTTGAAGAAACCCTCGAGAATAGCGAAAGAGTTTCAGGCGAAAGGATATTAGGAACCGACCCGAAAACGGGCAAACAAGTTTCCGTTAGAATGGCGCGCTTCGGAGCCGTCGCTCAATTGACCGATTTAAGCGACCCCGACGCAAAGCCGCAATACGCCGGGCTTCGCAACGGTCAGAAACTTGACAAAGTAACTCTTGAAGAAGCGCTCGATCTTTTCAAGCTTCCGCGCACGGTCGGAACTTACGAAGGCGAGGAAGTCGTCGCGGCAATCGGGCGTTTCGGACCATATCTCAGATACAAAGACAAATTTTATTCGCTCGGAAAGACTTACGATCCTTACACAATCGATATCGAAACCGCGATTGAAGTAATCGACGCGAAGAATAAAGCGGACGCCGAAAAGACAATCAAAATTTTTGAAGAAGACCCGAAATTCAAAATTCTGAAAGGACGTTGGGGACCGTATCTCAAAGCCGGAAGAATGAACGTCCGAATACCGAAAGACGTCGACGCCGAAAAGTTAACTTACGAAGAGTGCAAAGAGTTAGCGGAAAAAGCGAAGAAGAAAAAATAGAATTTTTTTTACAAATCTTATTCTTTTAATAATGAATATCGATTAACCGTCTGCCGGAAGGCAAGTCCGATTCATCGGAGATTTTAGATTTCGGAACTTTTGTTTTTAGACAGATCGCAAATCGTCATTCGTTAATCGATATTCGTAATTCAAAACGCCAAACCCGAGCTAACTTAAAAAGAACGACGCAACCGTTTCCCTTTTTTCAAAAATTCTAAAATACATCCTTCCGCATAATTTATTATTTTGCGTCGTCAATTAAACAAAGAGTTGCGCGACATTGAACGAAACGCTTATAGAAAAATTACAGAATCTTCCGCCGTTGCCGGGCATTTATCAATTCATTGATAAGAAAGGAAAAATTATTTACATCGGCAAAGCGAAGAATTTGAAGAACCGCGTGAAATCTTATTTCCACGGGAAAACCGATTCTCCCAAAACTACGGCGCTTGTTAAAAAGGTAACAGATTTTGAATTAATCATCACCGATACGGAAATGGAAGCGCTGGTTCTCGAAAGCAATCTAATCAAGCAGCATAAACCGCGATACAATATAAATCTGAAGGACGACAAATCTTTTCCGTATATCAGAATCACAAACGAGCCGTATCCGCAAGTCTTTCCCACTCGCGACGTAATTCAAGACGGCTCGAAATATTTTGGTCCCTACACCGAAGTAAAAAGCATGAAAGCTTCCTTACGAATGATTAACAAAACGTTCAAAATCAGAAGCTGCAAGTATTTTATAGACGAAGAAGTAATCGGAAAGAAAAAAATTAAACTATGCCTTGATTACCACATTAACAAATGCGACGGACCTTGCGAAGGACTTGTCAGCGTTCATGATTACGGCGAAATGGTAGATGAAGTAATTAAAGTCTTGAAAGGGAAAACCGACGATCTAATAGCCGAACTTGAAAGAAAAATGGAAGTCGAAGCGGCGGAATTCAATTTTGAAAAAGCGGCGGAACTCCGAGATAAAATCGCGCAGCTGCAAGTCTATTCCGCGAAGCAGAAAGTCGTTTCAACCGATTTCGGAGAGCGGGACGTAATCGGCATAGCGGCGGAAGGAAAAGACGTTGCGGCGACCATTTTGAATATCCGCGGCGGAAAACTCGTCGGCAAAAAGAATCTCACTCTCACTTCGCACGGAAGCGACGAACATGCGGAAATATACTCCGCCCTGCTTCGTTTTTACTACGGCGAACTCGTTGAAATACCGAAAGAAATTGTGCTCGAAATGGAACCGAACGACGCAGAGACAATACTGGCTTGGCTTTCCGTAAAGCGCGGAAAGAAAATTAAATTTGTTATTCCGAAGCGAGCCGGAGAAATGAAATCGCTGTTGAAAATGAACAAACAAAATGCAATTCTTCGTTTAAAAGAAATCCAGCTCCAAAGAATGAAACGGGAAGGAAACGTTCCGTTTGTTTTGTCGGCTTTGAAAAGGGATTTACGCTTGAAAAACATCCCCAAAAAAATCGAATGCTTTGATATATCGCACATCCAAGGAAGCGACACGGTTGCAAGCTTGGTTGTTTTTGTAAACGGAAAGCCGAAAAAATCTCTTTACAGAAAGTTTATCATTAGAACCGTTGAGGGCGTGGACGATTTTGCAAGCATGGAAGAAGTTATTGAAAGAAGATACTCGAAATTGAAAGAAAAAAACGAACCGCTTCCGGACCTAATTATGGTTGACGGCGGAAAGGGACAGCTTTCAAGCGCCGTATCAATATTGAGAAAACTCGAATTCAAGGATTTTGAAATTATCGGACTGGCGAAAAGATTGGAAGAAGTTTTTCTTCCCGGAATATCGGACGCGCAGAACATTCCTAAAACCTCCTCTTCGTTAAAACTACTGCAGTATCTCCGCGACGAAGCGCACCGCTTTGCAATCACTTTCCACAGACAAAGAAGAAGCAAACGGACTTTCACTTCCGAACTGCTTGAAATTAAAGGAATCGGTCCGAAAATCGCTCAAAAGCTTTTAACGGAATTCAAGAGTTTGAATGAAATTAAAAAAGCGGACAAAGAAGCGCTGGCAAAAGTAATCGGCAAAACAAAAGCGGAGTTGGTTTTTAATTTTTTTAGGAACGCCTTACAAGCAAAAGAATAGGACGCTGATAGTCATGACTTATTATGATTTACGCTGACGTCTTAAACTAAACGCTCTACGCTAAACGCTAACTGACTACTTTCTTCCCAAAAACAAAAAGCGCTCCGGTAAGTAATCCAAAAATTAAAATGATCGAGACATACGGACTCATTCCGAACGCCGTTGGTATATCGCCGAGAAGCATCGTAACGGAACCGACGAGAATAGCATACGGCAGCTGAGTTTTAACGTGATCAATATGATTGCACTTGGAAGCTAGAGAGCTGAGAATCGTTGTATCCGCAATCGGAGAACAATGATCGCCGAACACGGAGCCGGTGAGAACGCTGCTGATAACGCCGTGAATTACAAGAGTTGTTGCGGCTGTTGTAAACCCGAAGGTCGCCGACATTTTAAACGCAAGCGGAATAACAATCGGCATAACAATCGCCATTGTTCCCCAACTCGTTCCCGTGGCAAAACTTATAAACGCGCAGAGCAGAAAGACAATCACGGGCAGCAGACGCGGGTCAATCGAATCGCTGAGAATAGAAATAAGATAATCAGCCGTTTTCAAATCGGTCGTGATCGAACTGATTCCCCAGGCAAAAACTAATATCAAACTTGCAAGCAGCATCGATTCGATTCCCTTGAACCAAGCGTTCATCGAGTTGTGAAGATTGAGTATCTTCTGCCAAGTTGACATAACAACGGCGACCACGCCGGCAAGAAGACTCGCCCATAAAAGAGACGAATATGAATTAGAATTGCTAATAATCAAACGAAGCGAATAATCGGCGATTCCCATTGCGTCCAATTTGTTTATTCCCGTATAAATCAATCCGGCGATAGTTCCGAAAAGAATAATTAAAATCGGGATCGCCCCGTTATACCAGCGGTTCAGAGCTTTCATTTCAATTCGTACGTCGGCAATCTCTTCAATCTCAATTCCTTCAACCTCCACGGCAACCTTTCCGGTTTTACGCGCGCGCCGTTCCGCTTTCAGCATCGGACCAAAATCGCGTTGAAAATAAGAAACTATAAATACAAAAAACAGCGCGGCAATCGGATAGAAGCGGTAAGGAATTGTCTTGAGAAACACATCGTAAGCGCTTTCGGACCAGCCGATAACTTTCAGCCCTTCCCCAATCAGCCCTAATTCGTAACCGATCCAAGTGCTTATTATCACAATACTTGCTATCGGCGCGGCAGTTGAATCCACAATGTAAGCAAGCTTTTCTCTGGATATCCTAAGTTTGTCGGTTATCGGTCGCATCATGTTTCCGATAATCAATGAATTTGCGTAATCGTCAAAGAATATTATTATTCCCATAAACCAGCTTGCTATCATTCCGGAGCGCGCGGTTTTGGCAAACTTTGTAATAATATTGGCAAGACTTGCAGTCCCGCCGTTTTTTGAAATCAGCCCTACAACTCCGCCGATTAAAAGCGTGAAAAGAATAACCATCATATGATCGGGATCGATAACCGCGTTTAATATCGTCGTATCGCCCATACGCAGAAAGGCAATGAACGGATTGTAGTCATAAATAATTACGGCGCCGACAAATATTCCCGCGGCAAGAGAAACGACTACCTGCCTGATAATAAGCGCCAAAAGTATTGCCAATAAAGGAGGAACGAGACTTAACCATCCGGGAATCACTCGCAGCGGGACTTCCGCAATTTTCGCTCCGGATAAATAAACATCGTATTTCCCCGCTTCGGGGATGAGACCTTCGGCTACGTATTTATTCCCGATTTTTTTAACGGGGAAACCGAAAGATTTTTCTCCGTCGGTAAATACTAATTTTCGCGGAACGCTCGCCGAGTCGGCAAGAGTAATTTCGGTTTGGAATAAAATATTTGTTAATGCAAAATCCGGCGGCGAAACGCTTTGCCCGAAAGCTGCCGTTTGAAAAAGAAATGACGTTAAAATTAGTAGCCGGTATATTTTCCGCATCTGCAAATTGAATTACTGAAAGATTAAAACTCAATATATAATTGTTTAATGAGTTTTCAAAAGAGCGGAAAAACAAAAAAGACGCGAAAAATAAAAAGCCGGAAAACTTGCCACCCAGATTAAATACCGACCGCTGCTTCCTTCCGGACCTGACGGAGTTGAGTATTAACCTGCCGACAAGCATCCGGCAATCTTTATAAATTGAATTGCAAATTTAGCAATTCAGTTCCGATAAAAAAAATAATAATTTACCGAATGTTATTCTGAATAGATAATATCTTCATTGTTTCAGAAACAATTTTCTCGCCGCTTATTCCTCCTTCGCCTTCAAAACGGCAATCATCCGGATTTACGGGACAATTATTTTTACAATATTTCTCTTCCGGTAGAATGTAATAAGCGTCGTTTCCCACAGGACTCCACAGCTGCGGCGAATTTGCGGAAAGACGGCAGAAAAGCGTGAGCGTTTTAACTCCAACGGCTGCCGCTACGTGAGACGGTCCGGTGCTAGATGAAATCAAAAGGTCAAACGCCGCTATGTCAATAAGGAATTGTCGTTTGTCTTTTGCAAGATATAAAACGCCGGGAATTTCTTTTAATTTTTCGGGCGGTTTGAAAGTAGTTAATGCGACTTTTACGTTCTTCAATTCTAATAATTCCCCGATCAGCTTTTTATACTCGGCCGCCGAAATATTCGGAGAGGAACCGCCGTCGTCGGTATGAACGGCAATTATCTTTTCGCCGTTCGGCGCATATTCTTTTTTCAATTTCTCGATTTGTTTCTTTTCATCGTCGGAGAAATGAATTTCCGTTTTTATATTAAAAGTTTCAACTCCGATAGCGCGAGCTAAATCCATGCAGTAATCAGCTTCGTGCCGCAGCGGAATGTATTTGTTTCTGCTGACTTCTTTCGTAAAGGTTATCGTTTGATAAAATTTTCTCCCGACTCCGACTCTTGTTTTTATGCCGGCAAAGAAAAGCAAATAATTTATCCATTCGTTCGGCAGAAGCATTAAAGCGTCGGTAAAACGGTATTTACGGATCGTTTTGACTGCGTTCCAAAATCCTTTGGTTTTAAGGGGCGCAAGCGTTAGAATTTCATCGACGTAAGGATTGTTGACAAAAATGCTTTCGGTATATTCTCTGACTAAAACCGCGATAAAAGCGTCCGGAAAAGTTTTTTTTAGTTCGCGCGGAATCGGAGTGGCGAGTATCGCGTCTCCCATTCTGTCGTGCCGAACGATCAATATTCTTCTTTGTTTGCTCATTTCCCGAAATTCAAAAGTCTGCCGCGCGCTCTTTCGTATTCCTTTTGCCAGTTAAGCTCTTTAGACGCCGACTTGCAGTTTGCCTTATATCTATTGACTTTTTCTTTGTCGTCAATCATTTTTTGAATTACTTCGATAACCTTTTCCGGCTTATCAAGATTTACGACTTCTCCCACTTCGTAAGTTTCAACAATTTTCCTCATCTGTGGTAAATCGGAAACAACGACCGGAAGCCCGCCCATGATGTATTCAAAAAGTTTATTCGGAAGCGCGTAGTAATAGCTTTTGCTTATGTTTTCAATCAGCGACAGCCCGATATCCGCCTCCGCCGTATAGTTTATAAGCGTATTCTGCGGTTTCATTCCGAGGAAGAAAACGCGGTTTTCAATATTTAATTTTTTTGCGGTTTCTTCAAGCGATTTTCTTTTTACGCCGTCGCCGAGCAGAACCAGCGCGGAGTTTTTCAGTTTTGGAAGAATCTCAAATATCAAATCCAATCCGCGTCCGTCAATCATAACGCCTTGGTAAAGAAGAATTGCTTCGTCGTCTCGTATTCCAAGCTCTTTTCGCAAATCGATCTTTTCGGTCGGTTCGGCGAGTAGCGGAATGTTTCGGATTACGACGGTTTCCTTTATACCGTAAAATTCTTCGAGGAATTCCGAGTCCATTTCTCCGGTTGTTAAAACCAAATCCGCTTTTTTTATGAAGAATTTTTCCAATCGGTAAAAAACCGACTGTAATCTTTTGCGGTTTCTCAATCCGCCGAGAAAAGCGTAAAGTTCTCTGCTGTTGTAATAAATCTTGCCGCCGTGAAGTTTCCCGAAAAACGTAACGAAAGGAAGAGTGAATATTTCTTCGGCAAAATAGATATCGGCTTTGCACTTAAACAGTTCAAGTTTTAACCGAGCCGCGAAGCTCAAATAAAAAAGAAGCGATATTTTTTTCTTCAATTTGAATACGGAAATATCTCCGCGAACGGTTTTGAAGTTATTAGTCGTCCAATCGAAAGAGATTACTTTGACGTTGTGTCCTTCGGCAATCAGAGAGTTACGCAGATTAGTAACGCGCGAATCGAGAAAAGCGTTGCCGAAAAAGGCGATGCAGATTTTCAATTTCTTTTCCATTAGAACCGGATCGCAAAGGTGTTTCTCATTATCGTTTTGGCGTCGAATTTTTCTTTGAAGTCAATCAGACTCATACTCGGCGTCATCGGGTTGTCGGCTTTCGTGTCTTGCGAAACGCCGATATCCACATACGTAAAGCCGCGTTCGGTTGAATCTTTAATCACTTCATACATCACGCGTTGAATCGGTTTGAATTGAGCGTAATCGTAAAGGAGCATGTTGTAAAAACAGAGCGCGATTTGTTTGTTGGGATAAAACATCAAGGAACCGGCAATCGGTTTATCTTTGTAGTAAACCATAAATAGTTTGAGATAATCCGGCAGCAATTCTTTAAGTTTTAACAAATCTTCGTAAGAGTGCGTAGGCTTTACGTTATGCCGCGATTTGTTGTCCAGTAGAATCGGGTAAAATTCGTCATAGCGTTCGTTGATCTCCACTCGGATATCGGGATTTTTCAACGACTTTCTGATGTTCCTTCTTGTTGTAGGTTTGCATCGTTCAATAATATCGCGGTTGGGGTCGAGTTTTATTGCGCTTGAAATATAGTGCAATTCGAATTGGAACCCTTGCCAAAGCATTGCAAAATCAAGACTTTGGTTTTGATATTCTTCATAAATCATCGGCGCGGACGTAAGCATGAATCCTTTGTAACCTTGCCTCTTTCCGTAATCGAGAATAGCGGAAACGATTTCCATCGTCTTTTTAAAACTGATATCTTTCACGACAATCGAACCGTAACTAGCTCCGATTGGAGATTCGAACACGCCGTTCACAACGGCGCCGGGCAGCAATGCCGCAATGTTCCCTTTATCAACAACCATTAAATGATTGAATGAAAACTTGCCCGGCTCATGATAATCAAAAAATTTTTGCATGTGGAACATTGTTCCGTTGTTCGAAGCGAGAACGAATTTATCCCACTCCTCTTTCCATTCTTCGGTGTATTCTATAACTTTCATCAATGTCCAAAATATTATTTTTCAAGTTTTATAAAATAGCTAATTCGTTCAAAATAATTGCAAACCATCAATATTTATAAATTCAAAAACTATCCATTTCAAGTATCTATTTTTAATTGAACCGCGTTGCGGTTCTTTTATTATTTTTATTTTACTCCCTTGCGCTTCGCACAAGGTTATTAAAGTTAGACTGCTCCGCAGTCCAATTATGTGTTACAAGTCCGAAGGACTTGAATATAAATAACTTCGGGTGTAGCCCGAAGTTATAATGCAAAATCCATATTACAACTACGGAGTAGTTGAACTATTTTTCAAATACTTTTTTACGTTTTCCAAAAATCATATTTTGAACAAATATGAACTTTATCGCCAAATATTTTAATCCTCGTTGAACTTTCTTCGGATTTGATAGACGTCGTAAAAGCCGATTTTTTTCAACAGAGTATCTTGTTCGGAAATAATATCGTTTAGTTTCGGAATGCCGTTCCCTTGCAATCGCAATTCTTTTATTTCGTTTTGGTTCCAGATAATCAAACTTCCGTCAATCACAAAAACTTGTTCCGCGGGAAGATTTGTAAATGAGACAATTTTCGTCCGCGGATTTTTTTCTAATATGTCTAATCCATATTTTGTATGATTGTCCGTATAAACAAGTCTTCCGTCAATTTTTGAAACAAACTCTTTTAAATGATTTTTTCTTTTTACGTCGAAAAAATTTTCGTATTGAAAATCCATAAATATCGAAGCGGCTATAAACAACGCCAGCATAGCGGTCTTAGCTTTAAATTCAAATCTTTCAAAAAACTTTGCCGTAAGTATAACGGCGGGAGTAAGAACAATGTAGATATA
The DNA here is from genome assembly GCA_013151245.1 of Chlorobiota bacterium. Classification (GTDB taxonomy): domain Bacteria; phylum Bacteroidota; class Ignavibacteria; order Ignavibacteriales; family Melioribacteraceae; genus JAADIR01. Next base: position 2,297 of record JAADIR010000256.1, on the reverse strand, counting down.
CCAATTCCTGCTTAAATCCAAAGGTTTGTAATCCGTAAACGATGTTGTGAAACCAACCATCAATCCCGCGATTGCGAGAAACCAAACCGCGGTAAATATTCTTTTCTCTTCCTTCAAAATTAAAACGCTTTCAATCAAAGCTATCAACGGAATGAAAAGGTAGAGACGGCGCAAGAAAAGGGATTTGAGATTAATAAAAAATATCTGATCAAAAAGCGCTTTGATATATTGCGTAGTTGAAAAATCGTTTGGGAGAATTGAGTAAGGGAAAAAATCGTATCTGCAATATTCGTAATTATTCGCGAAGACGTGAAATCTGTATAGCAGGTCGCCTTTAGTCAGCCAATAAACAACGCCTTCAACGGCAAGTAAAATAAAAAACGTAATCAATGAATATTTTACATTGGCAAAGTCTTTCTTCTTAACGAAGTCGTAAACGGATAGCCCGAAAAGAAAAATGAGTAGAAAATAGACGTTCTCCTTGAAAAGGAACGAGAAAAAGAAAAAGAATCCCGCAAGAACGGAAAAAGAAATGTTTCCGTTTTCCGTTTTTCACCGATTTGATCAGAAAATAAATTCCGACATTAATTAAAAAAGCCGATTGCAAATCGACGAAATTAATTCCCGCAAAAATCACGTCGGTAGGAAAGAAAGCCATAATCAGAGCCGCCATAAGCGCGATCTTTTTACTTTCCGTCAATTCAAAAGCAATCAGATAAAGAAGCGGAATATTAGCCAATGAAAAAAGAAACGGGAAAACAATTGCGGAGAACTCGTTAACGCCGAAAAGCGAAAAGGAGAAGGCTGTTAAAAGAGTTTGTAAAACGCGCGTAAGGAATATCGGATAACCGATGTAATTGTAAGCGAATTTGCCGTTTAAGAAAGACTGCGCAAGATAATTGTAATATGCGTCGTCGGAAAATATCAATCCGCCGACAAAATAAAGCCTAACGAAAAAAGCGGAGAAAACTATTAGAGCGAGGAAAATAATTTCGTCGTAGAATATTTTTCTTTTTTCGTCGGGCATCAGCCGTTGCGCGAATAATTATTTTAGAGCGTAAATTGAATTGAAATAATGTGCGAACTTCCCAGCTCATATTGCAACGGAACGAACGCGTAATCGAAATCGAATTTGTTGAGACGAAGCCCCAAACCGAAGCTCATTCCTTTCGAATCAAAACCCGCGATATAACCGAGACGAACCGCGATCAAATTATCGTAAAGGAATTCGCCGCCGAGATTGAAATGATTTTCGTCCGACGCGGAATATTTTTGGAATCCCGCGGCGAGATAAATTTCAGATTTTAACGATTCTGCCGGAATAAGATAATCCGCGCCGAAGCGAAGATCGACGGGCAGTTTAGACGGTTCGTTACGCAGCGCGCTCATCGAGCCGAGATTACGGATTGAAAAACCCAAGTTTAGATTTTCAATCAAATCGGCGTAATGAAGCCCGAAATCGAATCCGTATCCGCTCGCTTCGTCCGTGTAAATGTTTTCAACCAAATACTTAAAAGTGATTCCCGCCGAGAGATTGTCGTAAAGTTTGAATCCCGTTGAAAGACTTCCGAAATAGTAACTGACGTTGAAAGTTGAAATCGCATCGCCCGGACGCGTTCTGATTTCAATGTCGGAAACCGTCGTGGCGTTCAGCCCGAAAGCGAATGGAAGTCCGAACATCTTAAACGACGCGCCGAAAAGCTCGCTACGAACGTCTTGCATAACTTCCGTGTGCGTAAGCATAAACTGAGGCGATTCGTAATTGCGAAGGAGCGCGGGATTGTAATTGAGCGCCGAAACGCCGTCGGCGGAAACTACGCCGATATCGCCCATCGCAATGTTACGCGCGCCGAATCCGATTTTCAAAAACGAGAGACCGCTTTCTCCCGCGCCTTGCGCCAACGCGCTTCCGGCGATAAACAACAATAGAACTAATTTCTTCATATATGACCTTTAGATTTCTTTTGTCAAATTTACTAACTAAAAATTAAAATTCAGCCCGATTATGTGCGACGCATATTCGGAATACGGTTCGGCTACGAAAGCGTAATCAAACCCGATAACCGTTGAGCCGAATAACCTTGAATACGAAAATCCGAAAGCGGGTCTGAGCGGTTCGTCGGAATTGCCGAGATTAAGCCGGTCAAATCCGCCGCGCAAAAAGAGATTTTTGAAAACTTCATATTCCGCGCCGAGACGGACGTAATTCGTTCCCATGTTGCTCCCTTCCCATTCTATGGAGACCAATAAATTCGGGTCTTTCAGATAGTATGTCGCTCCGAACTTTTTAATAGTGG
>JAADIR010000074.1 GCA_013151245.1 Chlorobiota bacterium | reverse complement strand
CAAATTCACTATCAAAGAATATATTTAATTAAAGCCGATAACGAAACTCCGCGAAATATTTACTGTACGACAAATTATGAAAGCGCCGCAATAAAATTCGTTGACACATTTACCGTAACGGGAATTAACGAGCCGGATAACATCCAACCGGAAAGATTTTTCCTTTCTCAAAATTATCCTAATCCTTTTAACAAAGGCTTCGGCGGAAATCCGACAACAACAATTGACTACTTATTAAAAGAAAACGGTTTCGTTCAATTAAAGGTTTATGATGTTTTGGGGAAAGAGGTTATATCCTTAGTTAATGAAGAAAAACCGGCGGGAAATTATTCCGTAAAATTTGACATGAAGACTTTACCAAGCGGAGTATATATTTACGCTCTTCGTGTGAACGATTTCATGCAAAGTAGAAAAATGATTTTGATGAAATAAGGGTCTTGGCAAAGACGGGAGTTTCGCTTTACACGTCTTTTGTAAAAAAAGGTTTTCAACCGTTCACATTCTTTTAAAAATAAAACGAGAATTGTCAATCGTACATCAACCCCATTGTAAGCGTAATTGATATCGAACCGATATTTGTGCGGAAACGGTTTTCGAGATTTTCTATTCCGGCGCCGAAAAGATGCGCGTAAGAATAAGTAATAATCATTCCGAAGAGGTTCTTTTTGTTTGTGCCGAACAACGCCCCTATTCCAAAATAACCTCCCGCGGCGACGTTAAGTTTTGCCTTCCCGAAAGAAGTGAAAAATTCCTGATCGTAAGGCGTTGAAACGATGAAATGAGGTCCCACTCCCACGGCTAGATAAGGACGCAGATTATCGGTCAAATCTTTTTTAAAAAGTCTGTAGTGAAATCCGAAATTAAGCGGAAGAATAAAAACGCGGTTCACTTTTCCAATTGTAATAAGATTTCCATAATAATCAATATACTCGATTTCCCTTTCGTCCTTCGATTCGCCGACTGAGAAATCGACAAAAGCGCGCAAGTCTTCGTGAAGCTGCCGCCAATAAAACGTTCCAAGTCCAAAACCCGATTCGCTGAAAATAATATCGACGCCCCACGAGTTTAGCGGGAATTTCATCGGCTTAGTATCCGGCGCAAGCTCCCCAATTCGTTTTTGCGAAAGAGTGGCTATAAGCGGAAACAACAACAATATGTAAAGTATTTTTTTCACGCACCGTTATATTATAACATTACCGTAAAGATTGCAAAAAGTTTTTCTTTTTTCAAGAGTTGTTTTTTTCTGATAGCCGCATTTACAATTTAATATTTTATTAAACATTCCTTAAATTGACAACGACGCGGCAATCTATTAAACAACTGCACAATAACGAAATTGTAACGATTGCGGGAGATTGCCGCGTCGTCCGGCGATTGCCGGACACTTCGCAATGACACATTATTTTGTTGTATTTGACACATATTAAAATACTGCGTAATATGAGTTAATCACATTAGTTAAACTTCAAACGCCGCTTCAGTATGTTGGGAATGGAATCCGAAAACCAAAGCCGTTTCATTTAATCGCTTCCGCTATTTCAAGTGAAGGGAGAAATTATTAAAATGATATCAATATTTTGAAAATTTAATTGTACGGAGAGATGGCAAAAAATCTTGAACTGAAATTGAAAGTAGATTCGCACGAAGAAATTCTTGAGCGGATAAAAGAAATCGGCGCGGAGCGAGCGGCTGCGTTAAATCAAACGGACACATATTTCAAAATCGATTCGGGTTTGCTTAAACTCCGCGAGTTCGACGGGAAAAACGAACTGATAAAATATTTACGCAACGAAGCCGGCGGCGAACGCTGGAGCGATTACCAAGTTCTGAATATCGAAGGCGAAGAGGTAAAAGGATTTTTTTGTTCGCTGTTTCCCGTTGAAACAGTCGTTAAAAAGACGCGCGTGCTTTATCTTTACGACGACACGCGCATTCATCTCGATACCGTCGAATCGCTCGGAACATTTATTGAACTTGAAACTTTGGTTTTAGACGGGGATGAAACCGACGCAAAGAAACGATTCGATAAGATAGTAGAACTTCTCCGGCTTCCGCTCGGCAAGCAATTAAAAACGTCATACAGAAATCTTATGCTCGAAAAATGATTTTCACAAAGTCGAACAAACATATTTCAAAAGCGGAAATTCTTCAAACTATCAAGGAGAAACGCTGGAACGAATTTTTGATTGTGGTTCCGACGAACAGAAAACTTCGAGCGTTAAAAAAAGAACTGATTGAAAACTACGCCGAAAAGCTGAACATCGAAACGCTTTCCACGCTTACGTCCAATCTGCTCCGGCAAGAGCGCGCCTTTTCGCAGCTCGATCCCGCGATAGCCTCCGTGCTGCTGAATTCATGCGCCGCCGAAGTTAAGCTGGAATATCTTTCCGTTTATCGAGACGGAATTCCGACCGGGACGCTCGAAAAAATTCAAAACATAATAAAGGAATATAAACGGCACGGCGTTTCGCCGGAAGCGTTAGCCGAAGAAGCGAAAGAACTTTCGGGCGCGGAAAAAGCTAAGGCGCTCGATATTTCCCGGCTCTATGCAAAATTCAAGGAAAAATGCGAAAAGCTGAACTCGTTTGAAGTGGGCGACGTTTACGAAAAATTGCTGCGTCTCGGAACGGAGAAATTCAAAGAAGGTTTTCGTTCGCTTTATCCGAACGTGAATTTCGTTTACATACGCGATTTTGACGAGTTTACGACGCCGGAAATCGAAATCGTCAATAATATTGCGGATTCCGGCAATCTCAATTTTTATATCGATTTTGATTACTACGGCGACAACGAATTTATTTTTTCCCATTTGAATGAAACGCTCGGCAAACTGAAAAACAAAGGATTCGTCTCTTGCGAAACGGAAAAAGCGGAAGGCGATAGTTTTATTGAATCGGTGAAAAATAATTTATTCCGCCGCCGCCGTGAAAGTAAAATTAAAACGTTTAAAGATTCAATTATTAAAATTTCATGCGCCGGAAGAAACGAAGAAATAAAATCGGCGGCTGAAGAAATTAAAATCTTGTTGACGAAAGAAAACGTCCGCCCCAACGATATATGCGTAGTATTCAACAGCATTCAAAATTACGCGGGAAAAGTCCGGGACGTTTTTACGAATTACGGAATTCCCTTCAACTTAACCGACAGACTCAAGCTTTCGCGTTCGCTGCCGGTTATCGCGCTTATCAGTTCGCTTGAAATATTGGAGAACGACTTTTATTACAAAAATTTACTGCGTACGCTTTACAGCGGATTCGTTGACGTCGGGAATATCGACGCGGGGAATTTATACGAAATCGCTTCCGAATTGAAGGTCGTTTCCGGTTACTCTAATTGGATCGGAAGATTGAACGATAAGCGTAAAAGTATGAAGTCCGAAGACGAGCCGAACGAAAATAAAATTGCGCGTTTCGAAAGAGCTTTGAAAGATATCAAACAAATCTCCGATAAGCTCAAACCTTTCGAAGAAAAAACGACTTTTGCCGGATTTGTTAAAAAGATGAAAGATTTTATTCGCGAAACAAAAATAGCCGATACGATAATCGCAAAATCGAAAGGAAGCGAAGAGGTCAACATTAAAGCGCTGACCGTTTTTGTGGAGACGATAGAACGCATTTTCAGTTTGCTCGAATCGGAAAACGAAAAAGAAGAGAAACGCCCGCTTTCGTTCTATCTCGATTATCTCCGAACAACCGCGAGAACAACGCGATACAACATTAAAGAACGCTCCGACTACGGCGTTCTGATTACCACCCCCGACGAGATACGCGGATTCCGGTTCGATTATCTTTTTGTCTCCGGGCTTGCGGACGGCGATTTCCCGCTGAAATATTCGCCGGAAATATTTTATTCCAAAACCTTTTTTATGCGCAAAGCCTTGAACCATCTGCACGAACAGCGTTTCCGGTTTTATCAAACGCTCGCCGCAAAGCGGAAGAAGTTGTATTTAACGTATCCCGCTTCCGACGGAAGAAAGGAACTTATTGAATCGACTTTTCTAAAAGAGTTTTCCGAAACGTTCGAACTCACCGAAGCGCAGGAACGCCACAGTAAATATTTATTCACAAAAGATCAATATATATCCCGACTCGGCAACGAGCTTGCCGGCGGGCGAGATTCGCATCTTGCGGATAAAATAACCGTAGCGGGAGTTGACGCGAAGATTTTGAAAAACAGAATCGACATAGAAAAAAGACGAAACGACGGCGAAGCGGAGCCGGACGAATACGGCGGACGCGTTTCGCTCGGCGCGGTTGACGACGCGGAAGCCAAAAGGATTGAAGAGCGCTTAAACGAATATTCCGAAAAAGAATTTTCCGTTTCGCAGTTGGAAAATTTTGCAAAGTGTCCTTTTAAATTCTTCGGCGAAAGGATTTTAAATCTTCAAACAAAAGAAGACCCTTCGGAAGAAATTGAAGCGCTTGAATTGGGGAGCGTTCTTCATCAAATATTTTTTGAATTCTACACGGAGATAAGAAACGAAGGCGTTTCGCTTCGCGAAGGAAAAACGGATCAAAAAACGATCAACTACGCGAAACGAAAACTTTTTACGATAGCAAAGAAAAAATTGGACGCCGCCGTTTTTTCTTCCCCGTTGGCTTTTCTTCAGCGCGAAAAAATTCTCGGTTACAACGGCGATAAAGAAGATTCGATTCTCAGCCGGTTCGTAGAAACCGAAAGGAAACTCGAAACGGGCAAACCGTCCTTTTTCGAAACGAGCTTCGGAACAATGGAGCGCAGAGGAAGCGACGAGCTGCTCTCGTCGCCCGAACCGATAAAGATCGGGAACGTTAAACTGCGCGGGAAAATTGACAGAGTCGATCTTACGGAGGACGGCGCGATAACGGTAATCGATTACAAACTCAGCGGCAAAAGCGTCTCGGCAAAAGACCTGAACCGCGGCATACAACTTCAACTTCAAGTTTACCTGCAAGCCGTTTATACGATGCTTTCAAAAGTCGGCGGAAAAGATTACAAGCCGCTCGGAATGGGAATATATTCTCTCAAATTTTCCGATAAAGATTTCGGTTTCAGTTTGGCGACGCCTTACGGCAAAAGAAAGCGGTTAAACGACGACGAAAAAATTGCGGAGATATTGAAACTGATAAACAACTCGTCGGAAAAAATTATTGAATACGTTCAATCAATCAGCGAAGGGAAATTCAATCTTTCCGAATGGGAAGACAGAGAAAAAATTGCGTGCAAATATTGCAGCCTCTCATACATTTGCCGCGTCGCGGAAAGCGGCAATTGATAATGGATAATGGATAATTATCTGTCCCGTCCTGAAAAAAGTTGACAGTTATAATAATAGTTTCTTTCTTTTTATTCAATCAAAAATGCGAAACTATTTTTCTTTAATTTCTTAACAATAGAAACACATCTCCCGAACTCTTTGCATGAAGAATTTAAGCGGCAACTCCATAGAACGTTGAAGTAACGGACGAAAAATTCTCCATTTTCAATTTTCAATTAAATTTAAAGTTTCCAGTTTTTCTGCGACAGAGAGAAAAAATTGGTTCTCTGTTCTTCGGTCATTTCAGCGAGCGAAACGTTCAATTTGCTTGTTCTGTCCCTTATTTTATCGGCGATACTATTTAAAATCATATTCCTTATGTCAATCGGAATATTCATCATAGGCAGAACTAACGTAATTGACGTTTGTTTTGTTTCCTCGTCAAATTTAATGTCGCCTAACATTCCAAGGTCCTCAAGGGTATTGGCAATCTCGGGATGTTCAACCGATTTGATTAATTCGATAATTTCTTTTTCCGCGGTTTCCATAATTTTCCTAATTAATGATTGTGTCCTTCAATGCTTCTCTTAAGCGTTGGGCTAGTTAATTCTTCCAATTCGTCGTTCTTAAATTTTTCAAGCGCTTCCCGAACCGTCAATTTTCGCGCAAGGAACATCTTTCCATTTCGTCCGGCAAGAACTTTGAAAGCGTGCGGACCGACGTTGCCGATTATGAACGTTTTAACTCCTTCGTTTACTAATTCAATCAGCTCGGAATGATTATCATCGTGACCGTGATTTTCTCTCGCCGTCAATTCATTTGTTTCGTCGTCGAAGATTAAATAATATTCTGCATGTCCGAACCTTTTTGCTATCGGCGCGTCCATTGTTTTTCCGTCTGCCGCAAATAAAATTTTCATAATTTCCTCTATTTAATTATATGCTAATCTCGTTTCTTCGTTTGTTAACGTAGGTTCTATTAATTTCTTCCATTCTTCCGAATCCCATGTCCCAAGCGCCGAATGCGTTTGAAAATATTTTTCGGGAATCGGATGAGTTCCCACTACCGTTTTAATATCATATTTTTCTTCAATAAAATCTTTAAACTGTTTAGTATAAGGACAAGGCGGATAACCAACAAGGAATCCCGTTGCAAGATGAATCGCGTCAACTCCGTTTTTCCGCATTTCTTCCGGAGTGTATTCAATATTCCCGCCCGGGCAGCCGCCGCACGTCGTATAGCCCACAATCTTAAGCTCGTCTTCTTTGTCGTAAATACTAAATGCGCCTTCTCTTTCTTTCAAAGCTCTGAAACATTTTCCTCCGGCGCAATTACGGTATCTGTCGCAAATGATTATTCCGATATTGATTTTCCTTGACATTTTAATGCCTTTTTAATTATTATCAATAACACAGCACTCTCCGTGCCCGAAACCTCCTGCAAGGTTCAACAAATCCTTTGATTTGCACTGCGGACATTCGGTTAACAAAGCGTCCATTTCTATTTTAAACATATACCCGCAACTGATACATTTGATTAAATTATTTCTGAAATGAATATTGCCGCCTTCAATTGTCAGCAAACTTCCTTTGACAAAAAATCCGGCGATTTTTTTTCTTGCTTTTTCAATTAATCTGGTAAAGGTTGAACGGGATATTTCCATTTCCTCCGCGGCTTCGTTGTGCGAAAGCCCGATATAATCGGCTAATCTGAACGCTTCGTATTCGTCGAGGGTTAAATGCGTTTGAGCAAGCAGTTTGCTTTCAATTCCCGCCGGTTTGAATACGGTGAAAAACGGCGGCGTATGAACAATTCTATCTTTTTCCGGTCTCGGCATCATTTTTCCAAAATTTAATGTCAAAATATAATGAGCATATACCCATAATGCAAATATAAAAAATATGAACCGGTAAAACGGAAATTGTCCAACGATAAATTTTCTTTGTTTTTAATTCCGCCTTTACTCAAATTTTAGCCTTGATAAATAAATGCGTAACTTTTATTAATATTGTAAATCCGTAAATAAAAACTAAGAGGAACTGCCTTGAATAAATTTTCGAAAACGCTTTTACTTTTAATTTTAGCCGCCGGAATTTCTTTAGCCGGCGAAAAGAATATACCGAGGAACCCCAAAGTTAAGTTGGTTGTGCAGATTGTCGTCGATCAGCTTCGCGGCGATATTCTATCTAAATTCGATAAAAATTTAAGTAAAGAGGGATTCAAATATCTTTCATCCCACGGAATGAATTTTACCAACGCCAATTACATTCACGCAATTACGAAAACCGCGCCGGGTCACGCGACAATAGCGACCGGCTCAATTCCCGCGCTCCACGGCATTATCGGCAACGATTGGCTCGACGAAAAAACCGGCAAAACAGTTTACGCATGCGGGGACGCGAACGCCAATGTTTTCGGGGAGGATATGGGATTGTCTCCCAAAAACCTTGTGGTTTCAACGCTTTCGGACGAGCTCTTTTTGGCGACCGATGGAAAAGCGAAAATATTCGGCGTTTCAATTAAAGACCGCGGCGCAATCTTCCTTGCGGGGCATTCGGGAAAAGCTTTCTGGTTTTCGCGGAAAAACGGCGGCTTTACCTCGAGCAAATACTATTTCGACGAACTTCCGGAATATGTTTCCGAATTTAACCGGAAAGATTGGCTTGATAATTACTACAAGCAAAATTGGGATCTGCTTCTTCCCAAAGAAAAATATTTATACAAGGACATAGACGAAAATGATTACGAAATGACCGAAAAAGGATTGGGCAAAACTTTTCCTCATGATTTTTCCGGAATTCCCCGCGAGAAGTTTAATTCGGTTTTCCCTTTTACTCCGTACGGCGACGAGTTTACTTACGAGTTTGCAAAGACTGTAATTACAGAAAATCAAATCGGACAGGATTCAGTCACGGATTATTTCTCAATCAGTTTTTCGGTTACCGATTACATCGGTCACTCCTTCAGCCCCAATTCGCTTGAATATGAAGACCAGATTTATCGCCTCGACGGAACTATCGGAAAGTTTCTAAAATTTCTTGATAAGAAAATCGGTCTTGAGAATATTTTGATTGTGTTCACAGCCGATCACGGCGTGGCTGAGTCTCCCGATTTTCTGGCGGAAAAAAAGCAGCCTTCCGGCGTCCTCTATTTCAATGATTTCGGAAAGCTTTGCAACGACTTCGGTCGCGACAAATACAAAATAGATTTTGACTTGGTTAAAGATTTGATTACGCCGAATCTTTATCTCGACGAAGAAAAAATTAAAAGAGCCGGACTTTCGATCTGCGAAGTGGAAAATGATTTGAAAGAATTAATTGTAAAAGCCGACGGAGTGTACGACGCTTTAACGAGCTGCGGAATTGAACATAACGAATTGAATAGAAATCTTATCGACGTTCGAGTTGCAAACTCTTATTTCCCCGGGCGTTCCGGCAATCTTTACGTCATTAATTTACCCGGCTGGTATTTTGCATTTAAGAACGGCGAACGATATAGCGCGGCGACTCACGGAACGCCGTGGAATTACGACGCTTACGTTCCGCTTATTTTTTGCGGACCGGGAATTGAACGCGGTTATGATTCGTCCGAATGCGGACCGCACGATATCGCGCCCTCAATTGCCGACTATTTGGGAATCAAAAAACCGTCGGGCAGCGTTGGGAAAATGTTACTGAAGTAAATTTCAGGCGGTTGTATGAAACATTCATAACTATTTTAACCGAACGTTTGTTCCGCTCGGCGGGAAGTTGGCGATTGTAATCCGTCGTCATTGCAAACCCGACAAAGGCGGGAGCGGCAATCTCCCACATTTTGGCGGATCGTCTCAAAGGGATCCCTTTGGGGCTTCTCCCGATAAGTTGGGATCGCAAAGACGCAACTTTAATTTTTGTAGAGGTTATGCAAAGGCTTCTAAAAACCGATGAAACAAAGAAATTTCCGAAACGTCTAACGCTGAGATAACGGGCAATTAATTAAAGTTTCAATTGGACATGAATAAACTCCTTTTCTATGTGTATCAACTACGGTCAACAAAAAACTCTGAAATAAATTGAGGAAAACATGATAGCTCTCGAAGTAAAAAATTTATGTAAATCTTTCGGGGATTTAAAAGCGGTTGACAACGCTTCGTTCGAAGTTCCCGAAGGCTCTATTTTCGGGCTGTTAGGGCGGAACGGCGCCGGAAAAACAACCACGATAAGAATGATGATGAATATTTATCCGCCCGACAGCGGCGAAGTTATTTTTAAGGGAATAAACAGCGGAACGGAATTCAACAGCAAGGTCGGCTATCTTCCCGAAGAACGCGGGCTCTACAAAAAAATGAAAGTCATGGAAACGCTTCTCTTCTTTGCGGAAATAAAGGGGAAGAGCGGAAGAAAAACGGCGAAAAAAGCGAAAGAATATCTCGAGCGTTTCGATTTAGCCGACAGAATAAATTCGAAAATAGAAGACCTCTCGAAAGGCAATCAGCAGAAAGTTCAATTTATCTCCACGGTTCTGCACGATCCCGAAATTTTGATTTTAGACGAACTCTTTTCCGGGCTTGACCCTATTAACACAAATCTTCTGAAAGAGATTATTCTCGAATTCAAAGCGCGCGGACGGGTTATTCTCTTTTCTACTCACATAATGGATTTTGCGGAAAAGATGTGCGATCATATCGCAATTATCGACCGCGGCGTAATAAAACTTAACGGTTCGATGAGCGACATAAAAGCCAAATATTCTCACAACAACATTATATTGAATTATGAAGGGGATATTTCATTTGTAAAAGATCAGCCTTTTGTCGAAAAAATTTCCGATTACGGGCAAACTGTCGGCATAAAAATTTCTCACGAAAAATACAGTCAAGAACTTTTGAGAATGTTGATGGATCGTAACGTGAAAGTCAAAAAGTTCGATGCAAACGATATTTCGTTAGAGGAGATTTTTATTGATTTGGTTGGAGACGAAGAAAATACGGAGGTCGCCCATGTTTAATTACAGAACAATCGCGATATTGAAAAGGGAATTGAGAGAAAAACTTCTTTCAAAAACTTTTATTTTGATGACGATCCTTCTTCCCGTTTTTATGATGATAATGGTGGCGATTCCCGCGCTGCTTAACTCTTTCGATTCGGAGGGCGCGAAAGTAGAGGTGGTTTCATTTTCAGATTCCCTCACCGTCAATTTAAAAGCTTCGTTCGCCGAATCCGGTTTTGTGAAAGACAGCACAGTTATTCCAATATTCAAAACAGTTTCCGAAGCTGATTTCAACGATTATCTCGCTTCAAAAGAAAATGATTTGCTGAAAGAAAAATTGAGCGGAATAATTTACATTCCCAAATCGGCGCTTAAGGATAAAGACATTAGTTACTATTCCAAAACGCCAAAGAACATCCGAATGATAGAACGGCTAAGAACGCCGATAAACAAAGTGCTGGTGGAAGAATATTTCGCGTCAAAAAACATTCCGCCGGACGAACTTGAATTCGCGCGGAAATCGGTGGACGTAAAAAGTTTCAAAGTTTCCAAAGACGAAGCGGTTAAAGAAGAAGGCTACGGCGGACTTATTCTGTCGTATCTTTTTACGTTTCTTCTTTATATCAGTCTGCTTATGATGGGCTCGATGGTTCTTCAGTCGGTGATTCAGGAAAAATCAAACAGAATCGTCGAAGTGCTTCTTTCTTCTGTTACCAGCAAGGAATTGATGATCGGAAAAATTCTCGGCGCGGCTATAACCGGATTGATTCAGATGACAATCTGGCTTGCGCCGGTAATACTTGTCGCTTCAACAAGCTGGTTTATGCTGCCGAAGGAAGTAACCATCGACATTTCGGCAATTCAGGTAATTTATCTGCTGTTCAATTTCTTTATCGGCTTGCTTATTTACGTCGGACTTTTTGCGATGGTCGGCTCGATTTTCGAAAATCCGCAGGACGCGCAGTCCGGAATGTGGCCCATTATGCTTTTGATAATAATTCCGTTTTTCATTTCGATGTCGATGATTGAAAATCCCGACAACCCGATAGCTAATATCGCTTCGATGTTTCCGTTTGCGGCTATAATTGTTATGCCCGCAAAAATGGCGCTTGTTGACGTTCCGCTCTGGCAGGTGATTACGGCTTCCATAGTAAACGTTGCCACGTTTTTTGCAATCTTTCCGATAGCGGGAAAAATCTATCGCGTTGGAATTATGATGACCGGAAAAAAACCGAAATGGTCGGAAATTATAAAATGGCTGAAATATAAATATTGATTAGTTCTTTTCAATAGGAACGCAGATTCTTTTGATTGTTATAGTATTACAAGTTAAATCCTTCCCGATTAGAAACACCCCGACAAAAAGCATCGGGATAAATCGGGACAAGTTGTTTTTTATTGCCTGCCGCGCGTATTGCTTTTTTATTACACAGCGGTAAAGAAAT
>JAADIR010000159.1 GCA_013151245.1 Chlorobiota bacterium | reverse complement strand
GTTTATCCATCCCGTCAATAAAGTCGTTGTAAAAATTAAATAACACTGCAAGCTAAACTCAATAATTTATCCCGGAGCTTGATTTATATGAACCCGGTAAATATTCATTATACCGGTTTTGCATTTGGGACAATACCGCTTAAAAGATTTAATCGGTTCGGTATTCTTTTTACTTCTTCTTTCGTAAATACAACAGGCAGTCTTCGGCTTTTATGCGCCCGCACAACGTCGTTTAACCAACCGATATTTTGCGGGATGATATTTTTATAAAGATATAAAATAGCGCTCAAAGCCTGATTCTGCGTTGAGGCGGAAACGTTTCTTTTTACGGCAAGATAGGCGAGGAAATTTTCTACTTGTTCTTTCCCTAAGACGGAAGGATGTTTTTTGTCGTTGAACAGGACAAATTCTTTAATCCATTTTACATAAGCTTCAATAGTTTTTTCACTATAACTTGTCGCCCGCATCTTATTGCGGACTTGAGTCATGAGTTTTGGTCTTCCGGAAGAGAGCTTGATATTTTTTTTAATTGTGTTCAAAGCCGCTCGAACTTTTTACAAAGTTAAAGTATTTTACTTCTAATTCAAAGTAATATGTAAAAGAAAAATTCAACTTTTTAGAATATTCCTCCCGCTTTTTCAGCAATTCAAAGTCAAAAATAAAACTAACTATAGGAAGCAATAAGTTGCGATGACGTTAAAAAATATTTTTCTATTAATATCTGCGCCTGTTGTTGTAACACAGATTGCTAATCTGTTCTACGATAAATTTCACTCTGAATCGCCGGGCTTTTTATTCCACCTCTCCAAAGCGGCTATATCTTTTAATCCGCTGCCGGTAATCAACAGTAAATTATTCTCTTCGGCGGCGGCGGGATTTTCGTCGGAAAACTTTTTATAAACGGCAAACGCCGCGGCGGAAGAAGGTTCGGCAAGGACGCCGAAATTTCCGGCGATTTCTTTTTGAGCGGAAAGTATTTCTTCGTCCGTAACGGAAAGGGCGGAGCCGTTTGTGTTCTTCGCCGCTTCGTCGGCAAGATAAAGATTACGCGGCGCGCCGGCGGAAATGCTGTCGGCTATTGTGTTTGCGGGGATGTATTCAAATTTGCCCGTATTTACAAAGCGGACAATAGCGTCGCTTCCTTCGGCTTGCGCGGCAATAAGTTTCGGCGGTTTTTCAATCCATCCCAATTTTTGCAATTCCCAAAAACCTTTGTAAATACCGGCGATAATAACGCCGTCGCCGGCGGGAACGAAAATGTTGTCCGGCAAAATTCCATGCAGAGAAATGAAAATATCAAACGCCGCGGATTTTTTCCCTTCAATAGTAAGCGGATTGTAAGCGGTGTTTCTGTTGTAGAGTTTCTGTTTCTTAGATTCTTCAAGACAGACGTCGAACGCGTAATCGTAATCGCCGTCAACAATTATCAGCTCCGCTCCGAACGCTTGAATTTGTATTCGTTTGGCGTCGGGAATGTTTTTCGGGACGTAAATTTTCGCTTTAAGCCCGAGCCGCGCGGCAATTCCCGCCATCGAAGAACCGGCGTTTCCGGTTGAAGCCGCGGCAATTTCCGTTACGCCGAGCTGAATCGCCTTCAAAGCAACAAGCGACGAGGCGCGGTCTTTGAATGAAAAGGTCGGGTTGCGCGTTTCGTCCATCAGCAAAATTTTGTTTCCGCCGTATTCATATTCCAAAACCGGCGCGGCGGAAAGAGCCAAACGATTGAGTTGAGTTTGAGCAATTAAGTCGAGATTCCCTTTGTTATCAAACTGAAGCGGAAAGAGATACGGATAAAGCCAAAACTTTCCTGCGGGAAGTTGGAGAAATTCTTCTTTAGTAATATGTGATTTTATCTTTTCGTAATCGTATTCAATTGTTAAAACGCCCTCAAGCGGACGGTTTTTTTCGGCTTTTCCGCATTTTGGGCAGAGATAGATAAAATTATCTTCAATTTCTTCTTTAGAAAAAAGGGAACCGCATTGGGAACATTTGTAATTGTAATTATTCACGAACGCCTCAAATAATTATTAATTCGCACTTATGAAAAATTAGTCTAATATGCGGAGAAAGGCAAGGAATAATGAAAAGTTTCACGCAATCCGCCTTCGGCGGACGCAAAGGGAATTCGCAAAGAACGCAAAAGGAAATTGAATTTATTAGAGTATTTGCGCATAAAAATACCTCCGGCATAAAGATTTCTTTATTCCTCAACTGAACAATATTAGCCATATTTTTTTATAAAAAGAGACGAAAAGTTAGTTTTACGAAAAAATACGAAACTTTCCTCTGTTTGATTATGGCACATCTATTGCTTAATACTTATCGTGAAAAAAATCATTAAAGGAAAAAAATGGCTGACAAAGAATTAGACGAACCGGTTGGCGGAGAAAAAGCGAAGAAAGGTTTTAGTATTAAAGTCCTTCTTATAGGATTGCCGATTTTTATTGTTCAGCTTGTTGCGGTTTATTTTATTACGATAAATTTACTTTTGGATAAAGTAGTAAAAGCAAACTCGCCCGAAGGAATTGATTCGTCGTTAGTGGCGCTGGAAGAAATGCCTGCGGACGAAGGAGAGGGTAAAAGCGTAAACGGAGAGTTCATTTATCCGGTTACGGATATTATTGTTAACCCGGCGGGAACGGACGGCGAAAGATATGTGATGATGGAGCTCGGCGTTGACGTAGGTTCCGAGGAAGAGTTGAAATCGCTCGAAACAAAAGGAATTATCCTAAAGGATATTGTAATTACTAAACTTTCGTCGAAAACGTTAGATGAAATAATGAAACCGGATTTCCGCGAAAAATTCAAAAATGAAGTTATCGAAGCGGCAAAAGAAAAACTTAAAGATATAAAAATAAACACTATTTATTACAGTAAATTCGTGATTAACTAATATGGCTGAAGTACTTTCACAACAAGAGATTGATCAACTTCTCAATAACATGACGACGGGCGACGCTCCGGCTGATGCGGATAAGCACGAAAAAGAGGCGGTTCCGTTCGACTTTCGTCTGCCGAATAGAATTTCTAAAAACCAGCTGCGGACGATTAGAAATATTCACGAGAATTTTGCCGAAACGTTCTCTTCATTTCTGATGTCGAAACTGCAATCGATTATAAATATTAACGTAATTTCCGTCGATCAGATTTATTATTCGGAATACGTTCTCTCGGTTTCAAATCCTGCTTGCCTTTTTACGTTTGGAATTGAAAGAACCGACATCAAAGGAATTCTTGAATTTTCAACCGATTTGGCTTTTTCTCTCGTCGATAGACTTCTCGGCGGCTTCGGCGACGGAAATAAAAAAACGAAAGTAATTACGCCTATCGAACAGAAAGTTCTTACGGTTGTCGTCGATAGGATTATGAAAGATTTAAGAAAATCGTGGCAGATGGTTGACGATTTCGAATTTAACATCGACCGGTTTGAACCCGACGTTGATTTCGCGCAAATTACGTCGCAAAGCGAATCGGTTCTTCTTATTACTTTTGAAATCTTCATCGGAGAACAATCGTATTTGATGAATCTCTGTTTTGCCACTTACGCTTTCGATTCCATTCTTTCAAAACTTTCTACGCAGAATTTATCGACAATCCGCCCGACAAAATATGCCGGCGGAACAACTGCAAAGATGATAATCAAAAACCATCTCGCCGAAACTCTTTTGAATCTAAAAGTTGTCTTTGGTAAATCGGTCGTTCCGTTTGATCAAATAAGAAAGTTGGAGAGCGGGGATATAATATTAATGGATAAAAAAATCGGCGATGAAGTTGACGTGTTTGTGGGAAATAAAAAATTGTTTACCGGCGCCGTAGGAACGGTGAATAATCATAAAGCGGTAAAAATAACAAATCGATTTGACAGCGAGGAGTAAAACCAATGGCAGAAAATTTGGAAAATAACGAAGAATTAAACGCCGCAGAAAACATAGACGGAAGCGGAGCCGGCAACGAAAACGGAGAAGATATAATAGGCAATCTCGCCGATTTCCCGGAATTTGACGAAGCGACAAAAACCGGGGTTGTTGGAGACGAAAAGCTGGATTTCCTGAAAGACCTTCAGATGAACGTCTATATCGAACTCGGAAGAACAAAAATGGAAATCAAGGAAATCCTTGAGCTGGAAAGAGGATATGTGATTGAACTTGAAAAACTTGCGAGCGAGCCGGTTGATATTTTTATTAATAACAAAAAAATTGCCGAGGGCGAAGTCGTCGTAATCGATAAACATTTCGGAATCAGAATAACAAATCTTATTGATACGGAAGATAGATTAAAAGGTCTCCAATGATAAGTTCCGGAGATATTGCATTTGTTTTTTTTATCCTCCTTCTGCTAATGGGAATCATGTATTCCCTTCTTTTTTTAGCGAAAAAATATCTTTACAATCAAGGCGGAAAAAACGGGTCGCAGCTTAATATGCAAGTGCTGGCTACGCAGACTTTAATGCCGAAGAAGTTTTTGTCAATTGTTCGCGTTTCCGATAAATTTTTTTTGCTGGGGATAAGCGAACATTCGATAAACCTCATAGACAAACTGGATGATTTCAGCGTTGAGGATTTGGAATTACAGAAAAATGAAAGAAAAGGACTTTCGTTTTTTGAACAATTTAAAAAAAGAGTGGATGAATGATGAAAAAGTTGTTGCTGTTTACTCTTCTAATTTCGCTGTTTTCTTTCGGCGCGGTTAAAGCGCAGCAGGCAAAAACGCAGGCGCAAACAATTCCTATTCCTAAAGTGTCGCTCGATTTCGGAAAATCCGATAATCCCGAAGAAGTTTCAACCGCTCTGCAGCTTCTCGTCCTTTTAACAATACTTTCCCTCGCGCCTTCGATAATGATTATGATGACTTCCTATTTGCGTCTTATAATCGTACTCAGTTTTCTGCGCCAGGCGATGGGAACAATGACGATGCCGCCTAATCAGCTTCTTGCGGGCATCGCTCTTTTTCTTACGATCTTTATTATGTCGCCGACAATAAAGCAAGTTAACGACAACGCGCTCCAGCCGTATATCGATAAAGAAATATCGCTCGATTCCGCTTATACCGCCGGAATGAGACCTGTGCGCGCTTTTATGCTGAAGAACGTCCGAAACGAAGATTTGGAATTATTTATTACGTTTGCGAATATCAACAGACCCTCAAATCCCGACGATTTGCCGACTCATATTTTAATTCCCGCTTTTGTTATAAGCGAACTCCGCGCGGGGTTTGTAATAGGGTTTTTTCTTTTTCTGCCGTTCCTGATGATCGACATGATTGTGGCGTCTATTTTGATGTCGATGGGTATGATGATGCTTCCGCCCATTTTGATTTCGCTGCCGTTCAAAATTCTGCTTTTTGTTCTGGTGGATGGATGGAATTTAGTGATTGGTTCATTAATGAGGAGTTTTAGTTAAATGACAATTGATTTAGTGGTTGAATTATTAACGGAAGTATTTTATACGGTGATGATTGTTCTTTTGCCGGTCTTGGGAATTTCGCTTGTTGTGGGAATTCTTCTTTCAATTTTTCAGGCGGCAACTTCAATTCAGGAAATGACGTTAACGTTTGTGCCGAAAATTGTTATTACCGCGCTTACAATCATTCTTCTTCTGCCGTTTATCGCCGATAAAGTAATAACAATGTCAATCAAAATATTTACGATGTTCGAGACTGTGGTGAAATAATGGAAATTCTCGTCGCCGATTTTGTTAAAGGAATTTTAATTGCGATGAGGATTGCCGGCGTATTTTTTACCGCTCCTATTTTTAATTTGCGCGCAATTCCCGTTAGGGCAAAACTTCTCCTTACAATAATCATGGCATATATAAGTTTATACATGGTGCCCGATATCGATCCGGCGGTCGCCGGAAATTTTCTCCTTCTTTTAGCTTACGGCGTAAAAGAAGTAATGACCGGAATGATTATCGGGTTCGCAATAAATTTTATTTTTTACGGAATTTCTTTTGCGGGATTAATTCTCGGCTATGAAATGGGATTGTTTATCGCGCAGATGTTCGACCCGACGACTGAATCGAACAACAATGTTGTCGGGCAAGCTTTGCTGATTATCGGGATTTTAATTTTTATTGTAATTAATGGACATCACTATATTATCCACGCGATTGCTTATTCATTTAAAGTGCTTCCTATCGGAATATATACTATGAACGATTCGGTGGAAAAAATACTTGTACAATATTCATCCGCAATTTTTATGCTCGCAATCAAAATAGCGTCGCCTATCATGATTTCATTTTTTCTGCTCGATATCGGAGCGGGAATAATTGCGAGGGTTATTCCGCAAATGAATGTATTCTTTGTCGTTCAGCCCTTGAAAATTGAGTTGGGAATGGTCTTGCTTGTCTTTGTTATACCGGTGTATGTTTATGTGATAAAAGAGATTCTACTGAATTACGAGAATAAAATTTTAGAATTAATTCAAAAAATGGGATTTTAAACCGTGGCTCAAAACGACGGTCAGGAAAAAACCGAACAACCGACCGGCAAAAAGCTGGAAGACGCCCGTAAAAAAGGGCAGGCTGCAAAAAGTATGGAGATCAATTCTCTCGTTGTCTTCTTCTCCGGTTTTCTGTTGGTTTATATGACTCGTGATTATCTTGCCGGAAACATAGCCGATTTTTCGAAGTTTATTTTCAATTCGCTTGATGTTCTGGAAATTAATCTGAGTCTTCTCAAAATTTACGCCTATAAAGGCTATTTCTTTTTTATTATTACTCTTCTTCCAATTTTAGCGGGATTGGTTGTTATTGCGCTTGCGGTTAGTTTTGGCCAAGTCGGCTTCAAAATTTCGCCCGAAGCGCTCATGCCGAAACTTTCTAAAATCGATCCGCTGAAGGGAATGAAAAACAAATTTTTCTCCGCGCAAGCGGTTGTTGAGCTGGTAAAATCGCTATTTAAATTAATAGTAATCGGCGGCTTCATTTATTACATATTACCGGATTTGATTTTGAATTCCATCGGATTGGTCGATCATTCCGTCGCGCAGATTTTGGACCACATGGTTGAGTCTTCTTTCGGTTTTATTTGGAGAATTTCGCTGGTATTTACCGTTATTGCAATCGGCGATTTTATATTTCAGAAATTTAAGTTCAAGAAAGATATGATGATGAGCAAGCAGGAAGTTAAGGACGAGTTCAAACAAACCGAAGGCGATCCGCTTGTGAAAGGACATATCAAAAGTAAACAGTTGGAAATGGCTCGCTCGCGTATGATGCAGGAAGTGCCGAAAGCCGACGTTGTTATAACAAACCCTACTCACTATGCGGTTGCGTTGAAGTATGAAGTCGGGGCTAAATCCGCGCCGAAAATTATAGCAAAAGGACAGGATTTTGTAGCGCAGAGAATTAAAAAAATTGCCGTCGAACACGGCATACCTTTGCACGAAGACGTTGTGTTGGCACGGGCATTGTATGCTTCTTGCGAAGTGGGGGAAGAAATACCGGAAAAATTGTTCGAAGCCGTTGCAAAAATATTGGCGTATATATTCAAAGCGAAAAATAAAAAGTTAACTAAAGGGATTGTGTAAGTGGTTAGGTTTCTGAAAAATACCGACATTTTGCTTGCCGTCGGAATGATTTTAATTCTCGGATTGATGATTATTCCTCTTCCGGCTTTTCTGCTTGATTTTCTGCTTGCGATAAACATCTCTTTTGCGCTTCTCGTTTTAATTGTTTCGCTTTATATCCAAAATCCGCTCGAAATTTCCGTTTTTCCCGGACTTCTTCTTATGCTTACTCTTTTCCGCCTTGCGCTGAATATAAGTTCAACCAGATTGATTCTTCTTCAAGGTTATGCGGGAAGAGTAATCGAAACATTCGGGCAGTTTGTCGTCGGCGGAAGTTACGTGGTCGGTTTTATCATCTTTCTGATACTTTTGATTATTCAATTTATTGTTATTGTAAAAGGTTCGGGAAGAATTTCGGAAGTCGCCGCCCGTTTTACGTTAGACGCAATGCCCGGAAAACAAATGGCGATTGACGCCGATTTGAACAGCGGACTGATAAACGAAGCCGACGCCCGCGTACGCCGCGATAATATCGCCCGCGAAGCGGAATTTTACGGCTCGATGGACGGCGCAAGCAAGTTTGTTAAAGGAGACGCCATTGCCGGATTGCTTATCACAAGTATAAATATTTTAGGCGGAATTATTATCGGAGTCGTTCAATTGGGAATGCCTTTTTCCGACGCGCTTCAAACATATACGATTTTAACGATAGGCGACGGTCTCGTATCCCAAGTGCCCGCGCTTTTAATTGCGGTTTCCGCCGGTATTGTTATCACAAAAAACGCCGAAGGAACTTCGATGGACAACCAATTGCGGCTGCAGCTTTTTTCCAATCCGCGCGTATTGGGAACGGTATCCGGCGCAATTCTGCTTTTCGGGTTAGTGCCGGGAATGCCGACCATGCCTTTTCTTTTCCTCGGAATTGCGCTCGGAACGGCGAGCTTTTTCGTAACTAAATATAAAGCCGAAGAAGAAATTCCCGAAAACGAAGAAGAAGTGGTTTCGCCGGAACCGGTTGAGGAAAAAGTTGAAGAATATCTGCAAGTTGACCCGATTGAAGTTGAAATTGGTTACGGACTTATTTCGCTCGTCGATGAAAATCAAGGCGGAAATCTGTTTCAGAAAATTTCATCTACGCGGAAATTCATCGCGCTGGAATACGGCGTGCTCATTCCGCCGGTACGCGTGCGCGATAATCTGCAATTAAATTCAAACGAATATATTATTAAAATAAAAGGGAACGTCGTCGCCGATTACGAAATTCACAGCGACAGATATCTGGCGATGAATCCCGGGCATATCGAAGAGCAATTGAGCGGAATTCCGACTACCGATCCGGCGTTCGGTTTGCAGGGCTATTGGATTTCCGAACAGGAAAAAGACAAATCCGAACTGCTCGGTTACACAACCGTTGATTCTATCTCCGTCCTTTCGACGCATCTGCAGGAAACAATCAAGAGTAATTTTGATAAGATACTCTCGCGTCAATCCGTAAAACAATTGCTTGAAAATTTGAAGAAAGAATATCCGGCGGTTATCGAAGAAATCAACCCGGAAGTTCTTCCTCTCGGCGTTATTCAAAAAGTTCTTCAAAATCTTTTGAAAGAATTAATACCGATAAAAGATCTGGTTCTTATTCTCGAATCGTTAATAGATTATTCAAAAGTGACAAAAAACGTGGACGTTCTTACGGAATATGTGCGGCACTCGCTTAGCGATACGATTGCAAATCTTTACAAAGACGCAAACGGTTTAATTCACGCAGCCGCTTTGGGCGAAGAACTCGAAGAATATATTACCGACGCGCTCGGCAAACAAAGCGAATCGACGCAGACTTTGGGACTTACGCCCGAAATGCTTCAGAGCTTGAATGAATCGATTGTGAATAATCTGAGCGCGTTCAAAGATTTGGGCTATATGCCGATATTTGTTACTTCGGCGACTATTCGTCCCTATTTCTATAAATTAATAAATTCAACTTTCCCCGAAGTCGCCGTTCTTTCATATACGGAGCTGCCCGCGAATGTTGAAATTGAGTTTATCGGAAAAATAGAGGTTTAGTATGCAGATAAAAAAGTTCAGAGCTTCAACGTTGAAAGACGCCATGAACGAAATGAAAGAAGCTCTCGGCTCCGACGCAATTGTGCTCAGCACGCAAGTGATTGAAGGCGATCCGTCGATTGGAATGAAAAAGACGTTCGAAATAACGGCGGGAATTGAAGATGAAATTTTATCCGACCCGAAACCCGCCGCGGCAAAAAAAACGAAAAGAAAAGAGATTAATTTCGAGGAAGAATTAAAGAAATTAACTAAGAAAATTTACGGCGAGAAAACCGGAAGCATCAAACAAAAGAAAACGGGGAAACCGGTTCAAGTAAAAAAAACCGGAAGGATTCTTAATGCCGAATATGTGAAGGAAATTTCAGACCTGCTCAAACATCGCGAAGTGGAAGATAACATAATTGATAAAGTTATGGAACATTTGCGAAAATACGCGCCGCTGTTAAATTCGAGCAATCTTGACAGCTACGTTACGTCTATTATTTCATCGTTAATTCCGACTTCGAACTTTGAAATTAAAAAAGGGAAAAAACCGACGATTGTTTCTCTTGTCGGTCCCACCGGCGTTGGAAAAACAACCTGCATTGCAAAACTGGCGGTAATCTCCAAAATACTTCACAATCTCGACGTCGGATTAATTTCAATCGACACTTATCGTCTCGGCGCTTTGGATCAGCTTAAAATATTTGCCGAGATAAGCGACATTGATTTCTTTGTTGCGTACGAACCTTCCGATATGCCGAAACTTATTTCTAAAATGAAAAAGAAAGATTTGATTTTTATCGATACCGTAGGAAGAAGTCAGAACAAACCGCTGCAGTTAAAAGGGATAAAAGATTTTCTTGACGCCGTAAAAATTGACGAAAACTATCTCGTGTTAAGTTCGGTTGCGACAACGCGGAACTTAATTGACGTTGCGAAAAAATTTAAAGTTCTTGATTACAACGGATTGATCTTTTCCAAGCTCGACGAAGCGATTGGTTTCGGCAACTTGATGAATGTCGCTTCAACTTTTAACGCGCCGATTAAATATCTGACGAACGGACAAGTAATTCCCGACGATATTATTGCCGCCGACCCCGACTTTATTGCAAATATGATTTATACGGGGAAAATTACCCAATGATTGGGCAGGCGGAAAGATTGCACGAACTGAACCGCTTGAAACGCTACGGCAGAAACGGAAAAAAGCGAGGCGCGGTATTCGGAGTTACTTCCGGCAAAGGGGGAACGGGAAAATCGTTTATGACCATTAGTATGGCTCATTCTCTTGCGAGGAACAACAATAGAGTTCTTGTCGTCGATCTCGACGCAAACCTTTCCAACATCAACATTATGATGAACGTAAATCCGGAGAAAAATCTTTATCACTATCTCCGCGATTCCGTTACGCTGGAGGAAACAATTTATCGTCACAGCGGAACGCTTCATTTTATTTTCGGAGAATCGGGAAGAACGGATCATCCTTTTATGAACGCGAATACGGTTGAAAGATTCTTTATGCAGCTTTGGCTGCTCGCAAAAAAATATGATTTTATTCTGCTCGATACCGCCGCCGGCGCCGGAGAAGACGTGATAACCATTCTGAAAAATTCCGACGCGCGGTTGATAGTTACAACGCCCGAACCCACGGCTGTAATGGACGCTTACGCTTTGATTAAACTTATGAAATTTGCCGGAGTGGAGGAAAAAAAATATATAATCGTCAACATGTGTTCAACGCTGATGGAAGGAAAAACCGCTTATGATAATCTCGATAAAGCGATTAAACATTTTCTGAAAGAAAACTTAAAACTGCTCGGTTTGGTGGAACGCGACCAGAAAATTTCCAAATCAATTCTCGATCAATCCGTTTTTATGAAGGATTTTTCCGAATCCCGCATTGCGCGGCAGATAATCAAAATCACAAAAGACCTTCAGACCGTACGCGACAGAATGGAATTTTAGCCTGCTATTTTTCCAGTTTTGTGCGCAAATTGCCGCTAAAAAAATTAACTTATTGTAATATAATAACTTATTAGAAGGCTTCGCAAAACCCGTTTATTGATTGAAATCGTTAGTCTAAATCTTTATTTATGGCGGATAATTTAATTATTTGGTTCTACTACGAATTTAGTGGGAAATTTGTATAAATACAAGGCAGAGAATATTTACTTTTCTTATTTCCCAACCGCTGCAAAATTCAACTGCTCCGCAGTTGGCGCGCTCTTTTTCTTTTTTCTCCTCGAATTTCATTCGAGGCTATTGATAATTCAACTGCTATCGCAGTTGACAACATTATTTAATGCAATTTAGAGGAGTTTGACGTTTATCAAATAAAACGTACTTTTTTACCGTTAAGAATTAGC
>JAADIR010000179.1:20650-22984 GCA_013151245.1 Chlorobiota bacterium | reverse complement strand
ACTGAAATAACTATTGTTACGCTCAAAATTCCAATTTTCCATCCGTCTCCGCTGCGCTTCGCCGAGATAAATTTTCCATTTTCCATTGTCAATTATCAATTGCGGTTTACCGCGCTATGTATGTAAATAATTTTAGGCGCCGTATTCAAGACGATGATTTTTCGAAAAAAAGAACATATATTTTTGATAATAGAAATTTAAATGTTTATTAAGTGATTATTCGATTTTTGAAAAAAGATTAGTTTCGTATGATTATATTTATTCTTAAAATAAATAGTTACGAGGAAATATGAAGCAAATAAGATTTACTTTATTTATTGCGCTGGTTTTACTGATTGCAAAACCGACGCAAGCTCAGTTTTCAGCCGGCTTGTTCGGAGATTTTAATATGGCAAATTTATCCGGCAACGCGCCGTCGGAAACCGCTTATACGGGACGTTCGGGCGTTGGCGGCGGAGTAATAATCGATTACAAAATAACGGACGAAGTTACAATCAGCCTGCAGCCGATGTTCTTACCGAAAGGAACGACGCTTTCTTACGACTTGCCCAGCTACAAAGAACAGAGAGACAGCGCGATTGCAAAATTCGATTATTTTACGGTTCCGCTGATGATTAAAGTTAAAGCGACAAAAGTCGTTTATGTTACCGCCGGATTGGATTTCGGTTATCTGCAAAGCGCAAATATAAAACAAGTAAATTCAGGCGAAATCAATAATGTGAAGGAATATGTGAAATCGGTGGATATTTCGGCAAACTTCGGCGTTGGGCTTACGTTTGAAGTCTCCGCGTTTAATCTGTTTGTTGAAGGGCGTTATTCACAAGGTCTAAATAATGCAAGCGCTTTTCCCGAAGGTTCGAATACGGATATTCCGTTGGAATTTAAAAATACGGGGATGCAGATATTGTTCGGAGTCTTGTATAACTTTGGAGAATAACAGTTTTAATAACATTATTCAATTAAGTGGGATTAAATTATTATGAAAAAAAATATATCTGAAAAATTATTATTTCTTGCGTTCTCTTTTATTTTATTTGCCGGCTCAATAAGCGCTCAAAGCGCCGCCGCCGATTCGAATAACGGACAAATAACTTTGCCGGTTCTCAACAATCATAAATTTGTCGTTAATCAATATGTCCGTTCTCCATTCATCAATACTTATATTCGGAATACGCTCGGAGTTGGGCAAGCGCTTGATTTGCAAGTCCCTATTATGGAAATTGACGGCGTTCCGGTAACCGGATTGCGCGGCGATTTATTTTTCCTAACGGTTGAGTTTGAATATCAGTACGCGGTAAATAATTGGCTTGCCGTATTCGGAAACTTCAGCGTTGTCAGCCGCATAGGAAACGGAGCGCAGGCTATTTTGGCGCAGGGAATAAACGCCACTTACGGATTGGAATTAGGGTGGATGTTTAAGCTAATCAAAACCGATAAGGTGATGCTTTCGGCTACGGCAAATATTTGGAACAAGAGCGGAACTATCATCAACATATATGATTTTATTCAAAATATTATTGACGCCGGCGAACTGCTTCCGGACAATCATATTCTGATTACGAGAAATTTCATTCAAGGCGGCGGCGGTTTTCGTTTTGCGTGGGCGGCAAGCGAACTTATCGGCGTTAACGCCTTAACCGAATTTGCTTACGGCGAATCGGTGGATAGAAGGGACGAGAACGAATTGTTCTACAATTTATCCGGCTCGGTCGATTTTGACCTTAATAAAGTTACGTCGGTTCCAATCGGTTTTGCGCTTGGATTTAAAATCGATTCTTTTACCGGCGGAACGGATAATACAATCGACGGAAAAGTTACAAGCATTTTTCTTCGGACCGCTTACACCGGAAGGGACGACTTTCTTATAAGCCTTGATATGACGTGGGCAAAACTTCCGCTGCGGCAACTTGACCAAACCTTAAACGGCGGCACAATGACGATAAATTTGGAATACTTCTTCTAAATATTTCATAACGCAGCAAGCTGCAAAAAGAGATTTAAGAACAATCCGCCGCGGCGGATTAACGATTTTCGATTTCAGATCAAAACTTCAAAAATCGTTCCCGAAAACTTTCGGGATTAATCGATATTCGATATTCAAAACGTACTAACTTTGCAAAAAAAATGCATTTGCAAATTTTTTAACAAAAAAAACAGTTTGTCCCGATTTATCCCGATGCTTTTTATCGGGATGTTTTTCCGAAAGCGGAATGTTCCATTTATCGGGAAGGATTTAATTGACAATACTATAGGAACGCGACTGCGCCGCGCCGTTATCCATTGCGACGAAGCGCAGGTTGGAATCCGGAATTTAGAACTGATTTAAGAATCCGT
>JAADIR010000179.1:0-20638 GCA_013151245.1 Chlorobiota bacterium | reverse complement strand
CAGCGAAAAACTTAAAACCTCTAATGGCGGTTGATCGGACGGCTTTTCAGAAAAAGTGATTTCACTCTTTTTCTTTCGTACAAATAACGTTAAAATATTTTCAAATCATTTTTTTTGAATTATTTCGCGCCGATAGTTTTTCCTTTTTCAATGCGCTTATCGTCCGCCGAGTTTATCAACAATCTTTTCATAATCTTCTTTTCTATTCATATTAAAAAATAAATATTCGTCGTAGAAATCCAGCTCTTCGGCGTTGATGATTTCCGCGCCCGCCGCGTTAAGAAGCGAATGAACTTTGCATTTTCTTTTGGATTGTTTGGGGGCGCGCGTTTCCGTTTCGTTTTCTTTAAGAAATTCTTCCGCTTCGCGCAAAACCGATTTGGAATAACGTCCCGCCAGCTGTTGAATGAAACCGTCCGCGCGGCAAACGGTTATCGGTTTTTCCGTTTTGAAATCTACGATGTAGCGTATCATTTCGGCTTTCATCAACGGTATGTCGCACGAGATGATGAAATTCCGCTCGGTTTTCGAATGCGTCAAACCGGAATGAATTCCCGCAAGCGGTCCTTTGTATTCGTAAATATCTTTGAACTTCGGGAGATCGAGAAAGGAATATTCCTCCGGCGTGTTTGTTATGATAAGGACGTTCTCAAAAACCGATTTCATCAAATCGACCGTTCTTCCGATTGCGGTTTTTCCGTTCAATTTTAAAAGACTTTTATTCTCTCCCATTCTGACGCTTTTACCTCCCGCCAGAATGATTCCCGTTATATCAGAATACATTTTACGTTATCTCCTTTTCTCGGGTTTCTCGCGTCTTCATCTAATTCAATCAAACAATTTGATTGACTGAAGCGCGCCAAATTTCCCGATGATTGCGATATTTGAGATGAGACAAAATATTTTTCATTATTTTTTGAGACGGTTCCTCGCACGAAATGTCTTTTACCGTCATGTTTTCTAACGTCGTTAAGCAATTCGGCTTCTATTCTATTTAGCGAAGGCATTCCGTATTTTCTCACAATGTTCGGCTTGATGTAAACGTCAAAATTTACCATACAGGAAACGGGATTTCCCGCTAAACCGAAAACAAGTTTTTTCTTTCCGCTTTTTTGAAGTTTGCCGAAATAAGCCGGTTTTCCCGGTTTGATATATGCCCGCCAAAAAATTTCTTCAACGCCGAGGTTAGCGAAAATCTCTTTTACGAAATCATATTTCCCGACCGAAACGCCGCCGGTTGTGATTATTAAGTCGGCTTCCGAATTCAACGTCTCTTCAATTTTTTCTTTAACTTCTACGTAATTATCATTCACAAAGCCATAATTTATTCCCGTCTGAAAAACCGATTCAACCGCCGCAGTCAAGCCGAAATGATTTGACGCTCTTATTTTATCGCCTTCCGGTTTCGCGTTTACGGGAACAAGTTCGTCGCCCGTCGCCAATACGGCGCATTTCAGTTTTTTCAAAACTTTAACCTCGGTTCTTCCGCAGGCGGCAAGCGCCGCAATATTCCTTGCGTTTAAAAAAGTATTCTTCGAAACGGCAATTTCTCCCTTTGAAATATCGCTTGCCTTCGGACGAATGTTCATTCGCCTTTTTATTTTTACGCCCGATTTGAGACGTGAGATTGTTCCTTCAACGTCGTAATCTTCCAAAGGAATCACTGCGTCGCAGCTTTCGGGAATTCGCGCGCCGGTCATAATTCTTACCGCTTCGTTTTCGCGTAATGAATATTCTTTGAAGTTGCCCGCGGAAATTTCTCCGACGATTTTCCAAGAAGCGATTTTTTCGGAAAATTTTATCGCGACGCCGTCAACGGCTGAATTATCGAAAGAGGGGAGATTTACGTCCGCCGCGATATCTTCGGCAATCGTTCTGTTTACCGCGAGTTCGAGCGGCGTTATTTCAGTTCCGATATTCAGTTCGGCGAATTCTTTTTCAATAAGCGCGAAGGCTTCCGAGTAAGAAATCATTTTTCCGCCTCGTAGTTTATTTCGATTTTATCTTCGGTATGGATTTCGCCGGATTTAATTACCTTTGCGAAAATTCCTTCGCGCGGCATAACGCAATCGCCTACTTGAGCGTAAATAGCGCAGTTTGTATGACACTCTTTTCCGATTTGCGTGATTTCCAGCTCCGCGCTTTCGCCTATTTTAACTTTTGAACCGATTTTCAAATTCGGAAGGTTAATAAATTCCGTCGTAATGTTTTCCGCGAAAGCTCCGGGACGCAAACCCGGCAATCCCGCTTTTCTCATTTTGTCGATGCTTTCGGTCGCCAAAAAACTTACTTGTCTGTGCCATTTCCCCGCGTGCGCGTCTCCTTCAACGCCCCAATCTTCCAGCAGTTTTGCCGAGGGGACGTTCTTCTTCAGCGTTCCTTTCTTTTCGCTTACGGAAATCGCAATGACCTTTCCCGCGTTCGTTTCGGGAATTTCGCTTTTCCTTTTTTGATCAATATTTTCGTCCAAAACTTTCATTGCCGGTATCCCATTTAATTTTTTCTGATAAAGTCGCCGCTTTTTCCGCCGGTTTTCTTTAGAAGTTTTATATTCCCGATGAGGATTGATTTATCGACGGCTTTGCACATATCGTAAACCGTAAGCGCGGCAATTGAAACGGCGGTAAGCGCTTCCATCTCAATTCCGGTCGAACTTTCCGTTTTTGCCGAAGAATAAATCTCCACGCTTTTTTTCTCGTCGTTTAATTTTAATTCCACATCGAGTTTCGAGATGAAAATATTGTGACAAAGCGGAATCAGTTCGCTGGTTTTTTTGCCGCCTTGTATTCCGGCAATTTTAGCCGCCGTCAGAACGTCTCCCTTTTTCAGTTCGTTGTTTTTAATCATCTCAAATAATTCGTCCGACGCGAAAAGTTCGCCGAACGCCTCGGCGGTTCTCAATGTTTCGGCTTTCCCCGAAACGTCAACCATGTTTGCTTTTCCGCTTTTGTTTACGTGCGTTAATTCGTTCATTTTATCCGCCTATATTTTTCATGTTGTTTTCAATCAGAATAGCGAGGTTTTCGGCGTCGGGATGTTTTTCCCATTTGCCGTTTATTGCTTCCGCTATTTTCAGCGCTATTTCGTCGTCTGTGTAATTCGCTCTGAAAAGATCCCGAAAGTTTATTCCGTGGCTCCCTTCGGAGAAAAGACAGAGCCGGAAACGACCGGTTGAAGAGACTCTCACTCTGTTGCACGTCGAGCAGAAATGCTCTGAAATCGAGCTGATAAAACTTACGCGAGCCGGATATGATTGCAAACGGAATTCCTTTGCCGCCGCGTTAGGTTTAGCCTCGTCGGGAATTAAGCGGTATTTTTCTTCAATTATCGATTTCATCTTTTTGTATCCGACGAATCCGTCCTTTTCCCAGCCGTTGCCGCCGAAAGGCATAAACTCGATGAACCTAACGTTTACGTTTCTGTTTTTGAAATAATCGACGAACGAAACAATTTCGTCGTCGTTGATTCCCTTTATTATTACGGCGTTTACTTTGAGCGGCGAAAATCCCGCGGTTAAACTTTTGTCGATAACGTCCAAAATTTTTATCAGGGCGTTTATCTTTGTGATTTTTTGAAACTTCTTTAAATTCAAACTATCCAGACTTATATTAAGCCGGTCGATTCCCAATTCTTTCAGTTCTTTCTCTCTACCGCTTAACAACGAACCGTTGGTCGTAATTCCCGTTTGAAATCCGTATTTATTTTTTAGCGTTTTCAACTCCGCGAAAAAATCGAATATTCCTTTTCTAACCAGAGGCTCTCCGCCGGTAAATCGAAATTTTTTGAATTCCAATTTTCCCGCGAAAAGTTCAATCATTCTCAGTATTTCTTCAAACGTCATCAAATCCGTTTTCTTAGATTTGTCGAATTGATCATTCGGGTTGCAGTAAATGCAGCCGAAGTTACATCTTTCGGTTAACGATATCCGCAGATAATCGTGAGTTCGTCCGTAACTGTCGATCAGTTTCATAATATAACCAAAGCCGCCAAGCCGGCAATTATCACAACGTAAGCCGGATGAAGTTTGAAGAAAAAGACTAACGCAAATGCAAGAAGCATGATAATTATGCCTTTTGCGTCTTCAAAATTTCTTGCGCCGTATTGGTAAATCAAAGCGGCTACCAAACCGATTACCGCGTATTTGATTCCGCGGAAAGCTTTCATTACAAGTTCGTTCTTTTCGTAGGTTTGATAGAAATACGCGGCGAGCATTATGATTGTCGCGGGCATAATCAAATTTCCAAGATTTGCCGCCGCCGCTCCCAATACGCCGCCGGCTTTGTATCCGATATACGTTGCGTATTTAATTGAAATTGCGCCGGGGAAAACTTCAACCATACCGAGAACTTTCAGGAACTCGTCGTGCGTAAGCCAAGCGTTGTTTGTAACGGCTTCCCTTTCAATCAAAGGCAAAAGAGAATAAGCTCCGCCGAACGAGAATGAACCGACTTTGAGAAAAGAGATGAACAATTTAAATAGCGTGACAATCATTTATCGTTATCCTCAAGAATATCGTCAACCCAACTGAGAGCCGCCATCATATTCGGAAGACCTACGGTCGGTAAACTCAGCATTACCGCGTGTCGGATTTCGTCCGGCGCGCATCCGGCTTTTAACGCTTTTCTTGTATGCGAATGAACGGCTCCTTCCAATCGCGCGCCCGTAGAGATAGCCACTTTTATTAGCGCTC
The DNA here is from genome assembly GCA_013151245.1 of Chlorobiota bacterium. Classification (GTDB taxonomy): domain Bacteria; phylum Bacteroidota; class Ignavibacteria; order Ignavibacteriales; family Melioribacteraceae; genus JAADIR01. Next base: position 15,948 of record JAADIR010000179.1, on the reverse strand, counting down.
TGGTTTTTGAATCAAGCGGTCCCGCGTTATGAACGGCGTCTCCCATTGCTTCATAAGCGGTTGCTACTTTAGCGTACTTTTCTTGAAACATTTTATAACGTTTAGGAATTGCCATACTTTTTCTCCTTTTACTTAAAAAAAAACCCGAACTCAAAGGAGAACGGGTCGCTTGTATTCATAGCGTTCAATTTAATCCCTCTCCTTTGCAAAGTCCTTTTAGGACCGGCGGAATTATCCGCCTCGGCAGGCTAACCGGTTTCCCGAATAACCCTATCGGTTCAGCGCCGTATCTTTTGGGACTTAGGACTACTGAACTCGGAGTTGTTATTTTTAATCGTCATTCTAAATTTAATTAAAATCGTTTTACAATCATAATAAACAAGCAGGAGGTTGAGAGGAAAAGCGCCGTAGCGTATGGTTTTAATTATACGCCTAAGAAATATTGAGGAATCGAAATGACATTCTTTTATCCCGCATGGCGGGACCAAATCGTTATTTGTATAGCTTCATTACTTGAATCAACTTGAACGTAAGAAAGGATATTCCAAGTTTTCAGAAGCGCCTGTAAAACCTTTGTGTTTATGGTTGTGTTGGTAGAAGTTTGTCCGATTTAATGACGGTTTTTATCGGGCGCTAATGTGTAAACAAAAAACTTCATTTTGCTTAAATAAAAAAAACCCCGATTAAAACCGGGGTTTTTGTGGGCCGACAGTCCCGACTTGTCGGGAGAACCCCGGACCCCTCCGACTTCGTCGGAGTGCGCTAACCGCAAAGTTATTCTAACTTATTGATATATTCGATTGCCTTTCTAAAATTCTTAAACGATTTTAATTTTCGTTCAAGCATAATAGCTTCATTACGAGAGTCAACTTTGATGTAAGAAAGAATATTCCAGATTTCAGCAGTAGCAGTAAAACCCTTGTGTTTATGATTGTGTTGGTAAAGTCTTCGTTCCAAATCGGAGGTCTGACCAATATAGTGGCGCTTATTATCGGATTCTAATATGTAAACAAAAAATTTCATTTTGTTAGAAATAAAAAAACCCCGAGAACAATCGGGGTTTTCTGTGGGCCGACAGGGACTCGAACCCCGGACCCTCTGATTATGAGTCAGATGCTCTAACCAACTGAGCTATCGGCCCTACTCTAAAAAAATTGAACCGAAAAATAATATAATGGAAATTGTTATGCAAGAGATAAAATATATCTTCCGCCGTTTCGCATAAAATTTATTCGGCAAAGCGACCGCAACGGCTTTGTTCAAAAAAACTTAATGGAATTACTTAAACCTTTTTGCGTAGTTAATGTTTTAAAATATTGCATTAACTAATGAAAAAAATTATATTTGTAATTCTTTTTTAAACAAAGTATGTTCTTACTAAGTTTGTTGGATTCAAAATAGAATTATTTTGCGTGCCGGGGTGGCGGAATTGGTAGACGCACAGGACTTAAAATCCTGTGTCCCTTTGGGACGTGCCGGTTCGAGCCCGGCCCTCGGTACCAATTTTTCAAGTAAAAAGGAGAAAGTCTAAAGTTGAAAGTTATTTATTGAACTTTTGCCTTGTGGTTGCCTGAATATGTTGACCCTTTTTACTTTTGCCTTTTTACTTTTTACTTGATTCCCGGGTCCTTAGCTCAGTTGGTTAGAGTGTCTGCTTGACGTGCAGAAGGTCAGAGGTTCGACTCCTCTAGGACCCACAAACTTGCAGCGATATTTTTCAAGTTTAATTGGTTGCCGCCGAAAAAATATTACTTTCGGCAAATTTTTTTTCATCGGAGTTTTCTCCGATTTTTTTTATTTAGATGAGCGTTATGAATAAAATTAAAATTACATTCCCCGACGGTTCGGTTAGAGAGTTTGACGCGGGAATTACGGGATACGAAATTGCAGAATCGATTTCCGGTCGTTTGGCTAAAGAAGCGTTAACGTCCAAAGTAAACGGCGAATTGCGCGATTTGCGTTTGCCGTTAAACGAGGACGCGACAATCGCTTTCTTTACGTTCAAAGACGACGAGGGAAAACATACTTACTGGCACTCGACTTCTCATCTAATGGCTCACGCAATTCAATCTCTTTTCCCCGAAGCTAAATTCGGCGTAGGTCCGGCGATTGAAAACGGATTCTACTACGACTTCGATATTAACGCTCAGCTTTCCGATGAAGACCTGGAAAAGATTGAAAAGAAAATGCTGGAGCTTGCGCAGTTAAAATCTCCTTTTATTAGAAAAGAATTGTCGAAGAAAGAAGCGCTTGAGTTTTTTGAAAAAGTAGGCGATAATTACAAACTTGAAATTATCAGCGAGTTAAACGAAGAAGAAACAATCAGTTTGTATAACGAGGGCGATTTTACAGACCTTTGCACCGGTCCTCACGTGCCCGATACAAGCGTTATCAAATATGTGAAACTTCTTTCCGTTTCCGGTTCATATTGGCGCGGCGACGAACATAATAAACAGCTTCAGCGTATTTACGGAATTTCATTTCCGAAGAAAAAAATGCTTGACGAATATCTTGAAGCGCTGGAAGAAGCAAAGAAACGCGATCATCGGAAACTTGGACGCGAGCTTGAACTCTTTCACATTACGCCGGCTGTGGGCGCGGGACTTCCGCTGTGGCTGCCGCGCGGCGCTATTCTCCGCGAAACGTTGGAGCAGTATTTAAGAAGCGAACAAATTAAACGCGGTTACCAACCGGTTGTTACATATTGGAAATATAAATTTATACAAAACCAGCGGACATTATCCTTATTACAAGGATAGCCAATTTCCGCCGCTGAAATTTGAAGACAGCGAGGAAGCGTATCTACTCAAACCGATGAATTGTCCGCATCATTTTCAGATATACTTGTCGAAAACGAGAAGCTACCGCGATCTGCCTATTCGTTTGGCTGAGTTCGGGATGGTTTACCGTTACGAGCAGTCGGGCGAACTGAACGGCATTACCCGCGTTCGTTCGTTTGCGGTTGACGATTCTCACATTTTTGTTCGTCAAGATCAGCTGAAAGACGAACTCTGTAGCGTAATTGAATTGATTCAAACAGTGTTTAACACATTTGGATTTTCAGATTTTAAAACGCAGCTTTCTTTCCGCGACGATAACGAAGAAAAATACGGCGGCGATTTTGAACTTTGGGAAAGAGCGCAGGCGGACGTCAAACAAGCCGCGGATGAAATGAAGTTGGATTACGTAATTGAAGAAGGAGAGGCGGCATTCTACGGTCCGAAAATTGACTTTATGGTTAAAGACGTTCTTAATAGAACTTGGCAGTTGGGCACGGTTCAGGTTGATTATGTAATGCCGGAAAGATTCGATTTGGAATACGTCGGAAGCGACGGACTGAAGCATCGCCCCGTTGTTATTCATCGCGCGCCGTTCGGATCGCTGGAAAGATTTATCGGTATTTTAATTGAGCATTACGGCGGATATTTCCCGACGTGGCTTGCGCCTTTGCAGACTGTGATTATTCCTATTTCGCAAAACTATTTTGATTACGCGAGGGAAATTTATCAAAAGATGATAGACGCCGGATTAAGATGCGAACTTGACGAGCGTAATGAAAAAGTAGGATATAAAATTAGAGATTGGGAAACGAAGAAGATTCCTTATATGATAATTGTCGGCGAAAAGGAAATGGAAGCTAAACGCATCTCCGTCCGCCAACATAAAAAAGGGGACCTCGGAGGCTTTGAAACCGATGAATTTATTGGTAAAATTCAGGTTGAAATAAATAATAAAACTGTAAATAATTAGGGAGGATTTCATCGCTCAAAAAAAACCGCGTTTGAACGAAGAGATAACTTCGAGAGAAGTTAGAGTTATTGGACCCGACGGGGAACAATTAGGCGTATTTATTATTGACGAAGCGTTAAGGAAAGCCGACGGTTTCGGTTTGGATTTGGTGGAAATAGTTCCCCACGCAAAACCGCCCGTCTGCAAAATTATTGATTTCGGTAAATATCAATACGAGCAGCAGAAAAGAGAAAAAATTCAAAAGAAAAAACAGCATGTTACCGTGCTTAAAGAAATACGACTTCATCCTAACACGGACGAGCATGATTTTATGTTCAAAGCGCGACATGCGAAAAATTTTATTGAGGATGGAAATAAAGTTAAAGTTTCGGTGATTTTTAAGGGTAGGGAATTAGCTTACACCGATCACGGAAAAAAATTGCTGCAAAAATTTGTCGATGAACTCTCGGAAGACGCTAACGCTGAGTATGCGATTAAATTTGAAGGGAGAGCGATGCACACGATATTGGCTCCCTTGAAGTCGAGTAAAAAGAAAAACAAATAGAGGATTACGATGCCAAAAATGAAAAGCAATCGAGGAGCCGCAAAAACATTCAGAAAAACCGGTTCCGGCAAGATCAAAAGAAACAAAGCTTACAAAGCTCATATCTTAACTTCGAAGTCAACGAAGAGAAAAAGAGGTTTGCGTAAAGCTACTTTGGTTTCCGACGCGGAGATTAAAAGAGTAAAAATAATGATTCAATAAGAATAAGGTGATATTATGCCAAAAGCAAAAAACAATGTAGCGTCCAGAGAACGCAGAAGAAAAATACTGAAGATGGCTAAAGGCGCATGGGGCTCGCGCAGTAAAGTCTATACGGTCGCCAAAGGCGGCGTGGAAAAAGGACTTCAGCACGCATATAGAGACAGAAAACTGAAAAAACGCGTTTACAGAAGATTATGGATTGTAAGAATTAACGCCGCCGCTCGTTTGAACGGGACTACTTATTCAAGACTGATTGACGCAATGAATAAGAAAGGCGTTGAAATTAACAGGAAAGTTCTTGCCAGCTTAGCCGTCGAGGACCCGAAAGCCTTTTCGGACGTTGTTAATTTTGTTACTAACTAATTAATTTTACCCCCCTGAATATCGATCTGACTAAATATTCTCGGGGGTATTCTTTAAATTCCGGCTTTGATTAGCCGAAAAAAAATTAGACTGCCGTTACTATGGAAGAAAAAATTAAAGAAGCGCTTTCGTCGTTCGACGAAGAAATTAAACAAGTAACCGACGAACAATCCCTCGAATCCCTGAGGATTAAATTTTTAGGGCGTAAAGGACTTTTTGCCGAATTGTTTGAAGAGTTCAAAGCTCTGCCGAAAGAAGAGAAACCGAAATACGGGCAATTTCTAAACCGCACAAAAAGCGACTGCCAAAAACGATACGACGAATTGGTGAAAAGTTTTGAAAAGCGGAAGAAAAAATCGAAGGATGAATTCGACGTTTCGCTTCCCGGAAGAAGAAATCCGGTTGGGACGAAGCATATTCTAACGCAGACGCTCGACGAGATAAAATCGATTTTCGTGAAACTCGGATTTTCCGTTCATCAGGGTCCGGAATTGGAATCGGATCATTACAATTTTGAGATGTTAAACTTTCCGCCCGATCATCCGGCGCGCGATATGCAGGACACTTTTTTCGTTACGAAAGATTTTGTTTTACGCACGCACACTTCGCCGGTTCAAATACGGTTGATGGAATCGAAGAAACCGCCGCTGCGCGCAATTATGCCCGGAAAGGTTTACCGCAACGAAGCGATAAGCGCAAAAAGTTACTGCTTGTTCCATCAAGTTGAAGGATTGTACGTTGACGAAAACGTAACGTTCGCCGAACTGAAAAGCACGCTCGTTTCTTTCATCAAACAGTTTTACGGAGAAGACGTGAAATACCGATTCCGCTCCAGCTTTTTCCCGTTCACCGAACCGAGCGCCGAAGTTGATATTTGGTGGCAGCCCGAAGGAAAAGAAGGACGCTGGCTCGAAATTCTCGGCTGCGGAATGGTTGACCCGAACGTGCTTGAAAACGTCGGAATCGATTCGGAGAAATTTACCGGATACGCTTTCGGAATGGGAGTGGAGAGAATTGCGATGCTGAAATACGGCATTGACGATATTCGTCTCTTTTTTGATAACGACAGAAGATTCCTTATTCAATTTTAATCAGAGGAAAACAAATTGAAAGTTTCAATTAATTGGTTGAAAGATTACATAAACTTGGACGGAATTTCCGTCGATGAAATTGTCGATAAAATTACAAACGCCGGTCTTGAAGTTGACGAGATAATTGACGGCAATAAAATTTATGAAAACTTTGTAGTCGGTTATGTGACGGAAAGCGGAAAACATCCGAACGCGGATAAGCTTTCGGTTTGTAAAGTTACCGATGGAAATGAAACTTACAACGTAGTCTGCGGCGCGCCGAACGTTGCCGCGGGACAAAAAATAGCTTTCGCGAAAGTGGGCGCGGTAATCCCCGGCGCGGGTTTCAAAATCAAAAAAGCAAAAATACGCGGGGAAGAATCGCAAGGAATGATTTGCGCCGAAGACGAACTCGGACTCGGCGACGACCACGAAGGGATTTTAGTCCTCGACGAAAATCTGGAACCCGGAACGCCGCTTGCCGAAGCTCTTGGGTTGAACGACGTAACGCTTGAAGTGGCAATTACGCCCAACCGCGCCGACGCGCTTAGCCATATAGGAATTGCGCGAGACTTGGCGGCTCTGTTCAAACGCGAGGTGAAATATCCCGAAATAAATTTAATTGAAAACGAAAACGCAATTGAAGATATTGCCGCGGTTGAAATTGAAAACGAAATCGATTGTCCGCGTTACTTGGCAAAAGTCGTTCAAGGCGTTGCAATAACAGAAAGCCCCGAATGGCTGAAGAAAAAATTAACTTCAATAGGATTGCGTCCCATCAACAATGTGGTTGACGTAACTAATTACGTTCTTCACGAAGTAGGGCAGCCGCTGCACGGATTTGATTTAGACAAACTCGCCGGAAATAAAATTGTAGTTAAAAGCGCGGGCGATATTAAAAAGTTTACAACGCTCGATTCAAAAGAACGCGAATTGCTTCCGACCGATTTAATGATTTGCGACGCGGAGAAACCGGTCGCCGTTGCCGGAGTTATGGGCGGAGAAAACTCGGAAGTTACCGACGAAACAAAAAACGTACTGATTGAAAGCGCGTATTTCAGACCTTCGGCAATCAGAAAAACCGCTAAACATCTCGGCTTGCAAACCGACGCTTCATACAGATTCGAACGCGGCTGCAACCCCGATATAGTTGAATATGCCGCGGAAAGAGCCGCCCAGCTTATCGCCGAACTTTCCGGCGGAACCGTCGTAAAAGGCACAATCGACGTTTACCCGAACGAAATCAAAAAGAAAGAAATCTCTTTACGCTATAAAAGAGTTGATAAAATTTTAGGTTTCGAAATTTCGAACAAAGAGATAAAAGAAACGTTTCCGAAACTCGGATTTAAAATTGTTAATGAAACGGACGAAGGTTTTACCGTTGAAGTTCCGCTGTTCAGACCGGACGTTGAACGCGAAATTGATTTGATTGAAGAAGTAATCCGAATTTACGGTTTTGAAAAAATTCCCGAAGTCCCGAAAATTGAAGTAGCGCTCGAAGCGAAAACGGACGCTTATTCGTTTGCCGACAAAACGCGCGAAACCCTTACCGGCTTTGGCTTTAACGAGATCATCACAAATTCGTTGTGGAATAAAGAAATCGCCGAGAAGTTTGGAAACGCGATTGGAGTAATGAATCCGCAGAACGTAGAAATGTCGCACACGCGTCCGTCGCTTTTGCCGGGAGCTTTGTCAACAATTGCGCGAAACATAAAAGTAAAAGAAAATAATTTGCGCTTGTTTGAAATTGGAAGAGTCTTCCGAAAAAAATCCGAAACAATTAAAACGTTTGACGACTTCGAAGAAACGGACGAATTGTTAATCGTTCTCAGCGGAAACGCTTCCGAAAAAACTTGGCATTCCTCCGAACGCAAGTTCGATTTCTTCGACGTTAAAGGACTTGTTAGCGATTTTATTTCAGCAATGTTTAAAATTGATCTTTCCGATAAAAATTTGATTCAAGTTGAAAACGAAAAATATTCAAGCTGTTTTGAAATAAAAGTTAACGGAAAATCGCTCGGTCTGATGGGAAAACTCGACGAAGAGATTTCCGGCGGTTTCGGAATTTTGCAAGATGTTTTTGCAATTGAACTGAATATGGAAATTCTTCGAACGGTTAAGAAGAAAAACGTAAGATACGGCGAACTTTTAAAATATCCGAAAATTGTCCGCGATTTTGCGTTTCTGCTCGATAAAAGCATAAACGTGGGCGAAGTTGAAAAAGAAATTAAAAGTTCAAGCTCTAACTTGTTGAAAAATATAAAGTTATTTGATATCTTTGAAAGTGATTCTATAGGTAAAGATAAAAAAAGTCTTGCCTTTGAGTTGGAATATTATGATTTTAACAAAACGCTTACCGACGAAGAAGTCGATAAGGAGTTTTGGAAAGCAATTGAAAATATCAAAACAAAATTCAACGCTCAATTAAGAGGCTGATTTGGCTGAACTTTCTAAATACGATCTGTTTATGAACGAACTAACGTCGATGGAAAAGGAGCTGTATGCTTTTATTCAAGAACGCGACGATCTTCGCGAAGAAAAAGAAAGTCTTTTGGAGAGAATCGAAGAATTGGAAAAGGAAAACGCCGAATTAAAAGCAAAGCATTCGGAGATGCTTGCAAAGTTTAATAATATTGATAGTGAAAGTTTTATTTTCTCTGGGGATGAATTCAGCAGCCCTGAAGAGAGAGAAAAAATTAAAAACAGAATAAATGAATTGATTTCAAAAATTGATTCTCATTTACGTTCTTGATTTAATGATTGTTGATGGAAGAAGAACTGATGGATGATAAAAAGAAGCTTAAAGTAAAAATATTTGATAAAGAATATTCCTTATTGGTTGAAAATGAAGAAATTGCCGCCGAGTTGGCAAAGTATGTTAATGAAGTGATGGAAGAAACGCAAAATGAATTAAGAGGACAGCCGACCGAAACAATTTCGATAATTGCGTCTTTGAATATTGCGTATGACTTATTCGTTGAAAAAAATAAATTTCGTGAGTTCAGCATACAAGCAACTGATAAAATAAAGAAAATCAAACTTCTTTTAAATAATTCATCCAGTTCCTCAGACCATCCTTAATACTATTTCATTGCACTGCCGGTTGCATAATTGAAGAACTATAGTATAACTTAATAGGGTTATCGACTCGCAGCGTGTATTAAAGGCCTCGTCCCGTTTCGGCGGGAGTCATTCATTTGACCGGTGGACTTAAGAAGCGTTGGGCGGTTTCCCACATTGTCAATTAGGTTCTTTCAAGTATAATATACCGGCGGCGCATATATAGATTATGGAGGAAATATGGAAGTTAATTTAGTTACAGTAGGTATTGCGGCGATTTCATTTCTTATAGCTTTTGTTCTTGCTTGGATTTTGAGTTCGAAGGTTGGAAAAAATAAATTAAGCGTTGCAGAAGACAAAGCGAAGTCGATTGTTGAAAATGCGGAAAAAGAAGCAAAAAATCTTAAGAAAGAAAAATTATTAGAAGTTAAAGACGAATGGTACAAGAAGAAACAAGAATTTGATTCCGAAGTAAATCAAAAGAAACAAAAACTCCAAAACTTCGAAAAGAAATTACTTTCCCGCGAAGAGAACATTGAAAAACAATATGATTTAGTGCAGCAGAAAGAGCGGGAAATAAAAAATTCTCTCTCCGATATTACTAATAGAAAAAATCAACTTGAAAACAAAAAGCGCGAACTCGATTCTCTGATTCAGGAACAGAATATTCGTCTCGAAAAAATTGCAAGTCTTACGGCGGAAGAAGCAAAACGAATGCTGATGGAAAACATGGTTGAGAAAGCGAAGACAGACGCCTCCGCCACTCTGCGCGAAATTAGAGACAAAGCAAAAGTTGAAGCGAAAAAAGACGCTCAAAAAATAGTAGTGAACGCCATCCAAAGAACGGCGGTTGACCATGCGGTGGAAACGACCGTTTCCGTCGTTCAAATTCAAAACGACGAAATGAAGGGACGAATAATCGGGCGCGAAGGAAGAAACATCCGCGCGTTTGAAGCCGCCACGGGAATAGACGTTATTGTTGACGATACGCCCGAAGCGGTTATTTTATCGGGCTTTGATCAGTTCCGCCGCGAAGTCGCTCGTATCGCATTGGAGCGTTTGATTTCCGACGGAAGAATTCATCCGGCAAGAATTGAAGAAGTCGTTAAAAAGGTAAACGAAGATCTCGAAGAAGAAATTATCAGCGAAGGCGAAAACACGCTTGTCAAACTCGGCATCCACGGCGTTCATCCCGAAATTGTAAAACATATCGGAAGAATGAGATATCGTTCGAGTTACGGACAAAATCTTTTGCAGCACAGCATTGAAGTGGCTTACATCACCGGATTTATGGCGGCGGAATTGGGCTTTGACGTTCAGCTCGCTAAAAAAGCGGGACTGCTTCACGATATCGGAAAAACAGCGGACAAGAGCATTGAAGGTCCGCACGCGCTGATTGGATACGACATCGCAAAAAGATTCAAAGAACATCCGATTGTAGTAAACGCCATCGGAAGTCACCACGAAGATATTGAAATGGAGCATCCGATTTCGGCGCTTGTGCAAGCGGCGGATTCAATAAGCGGCGCGCGCCCCGGAGCTAGACGCGAACCGTTGGAAAGCTATGTTAAACGTTTGGAAAATCTCGAAAATCTTGCCAAGTCGTTTGAAGGCGTCGCTAAAACCTACGCCATTCAAGCCGGCAGGGAAATCCGCGTTGTGGTTGAACCCGACAAAGTTGACGATGATTTTTCGGATAGACTCGCATACGAAATTTCTCAAAAGATTCAGGAAGAAATGGATTATCCGGGTCAAATAAAAGTTACCGTAATTCGCGAAGTTAGAAAAATAGCTTACGCAAAATAATGGCGGCGTTTGTTGGCATAACCGGCGGAATCGGGACGGGGAAATCAACCGTATCAAAGTTTTATGAAGACAAAGGTTTTCCCGTTCTTTATGCGGATAACATCGCAAAGAATCTTCTCGCTAACGATGATGAGATAAAATCAAAAATAATTTCGGAGTTCGGAGAAAAAGCCTATATCAATTCAACTCCGAATAAAAAGTTTTTAGCCGAGCAGGTTTTTAATTCGCCGGAAAAGCTTGAGAAAATAAACGCAATTCTTCATCCGGCGACTATTGAAATAATAAAAAACGAATTCGAAAAGCTGCGCAAAAACGGCAAAGTTGTTTTTACCGAAGCCGCGTTAATTTATGAAGCGGATTTTTCGGATATTTTCGATTTCGTTATTTCCGTTGCGGCGGAAAAAGAAACGCGCATCGGACGTTTGATTTCATCCGGCAAGTTTACAAAAGAAGAAGTGGAAATGCGGATGAATTCCCAAATGCCCGACGAGGCGAAAAATAAAAAAGCCGATTTCGTTATTCACAACAACGGAACGGTTGAAGAGCTTTATGAGAAGTGCGAGTTTATTCTTTCATTAATTTTTACTTTGGAAAAAAAAGCTGAATAATTAAGCAAAATTGCTAATCGATATTGTAAGTATAATTTCGAATATCGAATAAGGATTGACGAATTGCGATCGGAAAAATATTTAAACTTTTAAGTAATCAAAATTCGTCTGAATACATTTGAAACTAATCAATTAACGAATTATGTTTGAATCAAAAAATCGGACATAAATATGGACTTCATCAACAAAGCTATCGTTCAATTCGTAAAACTTTTACCCAAGAATGTCGTATTTATTTTTGCCAAACAGTACATCTCCGGCGTGAAACTTCAAAGCGCTATCGAAGTTGTAAAAAAGCTGAACGCCAAAGGAATACGCGCCACAATGGACGTGCTGGGCGAATCGGTTTACACAAAAGAAGAAGCGCTTGCCGCAAAGGACGAGTGTCTGCGCGTTCTCGAAGGAATTGAAAAAAACAAACTCGACGCTAATCTTTCAATCAAACCGACGCAGCTCGGTATGTTAATTGACGACGATTTTAATTATCAGGTAATTAAAGAAATTATTCAAAAAGCGAAAGAGCTGAATAACTTCGTGCGCATCGATATGGAGGATTCTTCTGTAACTCAAAAAACGATCGATCTTTATTTGAGGATGAAAAAAGAATTCGGGAATGTGGGGATTGTTCTTCAAGCTTATATGCGCAGAACTTTGGACGACGTAAAATTTCTGAATAAGGAAGGCGCGCATTACCGCTTGTGTAAAGGGATTTACATCGAGCCGGAGGAAATTGCATTTAAAAAACGGGATGAAATCAGAAAGAATTATTTGGACGCTCTCCGATTAATGTTTGAAAACGGAAATTTTGTCGGCATTGCAACTCACGATAAATATCTGATTGACGAGGCAAAAAAGATGATTAAGGAATTTAACGTTCCGCAAGATAAATACGAATTTCAAATGCTCTACGGCGTTACGGAAAGAATGCGCGATCAGATAAACGCCGAAGGTTATAAGATTAGGGTTTACGTTCCTTTCGGCGAACAGTGGTATCCGTATTCTATCCGTCGATTGCAGGAAAACCCGGCTATGGCGGGATACATCACAAAAAGTCTTTTTACCCGCAGATGATAACGTTAGGAATTGAAAGCTCGTGCGACGAAACGTCGGTTGCTGTTATTGTCGATAATGAATTAAAAGCAAATTTAATTTCATCGCAAGATTTCCATAAAAATTTCGGAGGCGTGATTCCGGAACTTTCGAGCCGCGCGCATCTTCAGATAATTGTTCCGCTTTACAAAAACGCTCTGAACCTTGCGGGAATTGAACAATCGCAGATAGACGTCGTCGGAGCTACGGCTGGACCGGGTTTAATCGGTTCGCTCCTTGTAGGATTGAATTTTGCAAAAGGACTTTCATTCTCAATGAAGAAACCGTTCATTCCGGTAAATCATCTCGAAGGACATATCTTTTCGGGATTTTTGATGGAAGAAAAACCGGAATTTCCCTATCTGTGCGTTGTTGTTTCGGGCGGGCATTCGCTTTTGCTAAGCGTAAAAAGTTTTACGGAAATCCGAATGCTCGGCACAACGGTTGACGACGCCGCCGGCGAAGCGTTTGATAAAGTCGCAAAACTTCTCGGCTTCGGTTATCCGGGCGGTCCGCTTATTCAAAAAGCGGCGGAAAATGGGGACGAAACGAAAATTGATTTTCCCGTGGCGCAGTGTAAAAACGAATTTGATTTTTCTTTCAGCGGATTGAAAACGTCGGTTCTGCGTTACGTCCAAAAAAATTACGGAGATCCGCGAAGCATTCCTGAAAACGAACGAAACGATATCGCGGCGTCGTTCCAACGCGCGGTTGCAAACGCGTTGACAAGCAAAGCTAAAAAAGTTTTACGGCGGCAAAGATTTAAGGCGATGAGCGTCGTTGGCGGCGTTGCCGCTAATACTTACATAAGAAAAAGTTTTGAAGAAATTGCCGCAAAAGAAAATCTGAAACTTGTCGTTCCGAAGTTAGAATTCTGCGGAGACAACGGCGCGATGATTGCTTTCCGAGCAAAAACTCTTTACGAAGCGGGAAGAAAATTTAGTTTAGACTATCAAGCGTTTCCTAGTATGAAAAAGCTGAACTTTGACTTCATGAAGAAGTGATTGAAATGAAAGTTAAACTTCGACATATTTTGACGAGAAAAGAATTAACGCTGATTGTTCTTCTTACCAGTTTCTTAACCGTTTCGGCGGTAATGATTTTTTACACTCCAAATCATTATACTGTGAGCGCGCCCGTCCATTTTGAAATTAAACGCGGAACTTCGGTAAACGAGATTATTGACGACCTCTATATTGCGGACGTAATTCCGAACAGATTTCTCATGAAATTAGCGGTTTTAATTAGCGGCGCCAACAGAAAACTGCAAGCCGGAGAATACGACATACCGAACGATTTGAGTTATTTGGGACTGATTGAACTTCTTTCTTCCGGCAACGGAGCGTTTCAGAAAAAAGTTACTATTCAAGAAGGAATTTGGCAATTTAAATTAGCCGGATTACTGCAAAGAGAACTCGGACTCGATTCGGTAAAAATAATGCGGCTTTCAAAAGACAAAGCGTTTTTAAATTCCCTTTTAATAAATGCAAATTCAATAGAAGGCTATCTTCTGCCGGAAACATATTATTTCAATTCAAACGTTACCGAAAAAGAAGCGTTGAAAAAATTGAAAAATCACATGGATAAATTGTTCGACGAGAACGCGCGGATTCAAATGGCGCTGCTCGGGATGACAAAACATCAAATACTTACGATGGCTTCGATAATAGACGGCGAATCAAACCGCGTCTCCGAGTTCAAAAGAATTGCGGGCGTTTATTACAACCGCTTGCGAAAAGGAATAAAACTTCAAGCCGATCCGACCGTTCAATATTTAATTAGGGAAAAGAAAAGACATAATAAAATCTATTTCAAAGACCTTGAAATTGATTCGCCTTACAATACCTATAAATTCAAAGGGCTTCCGCCCGGTCCGATAAATAATCCCGGTAAGGACGCGGTGTTGGCGGCGTTATATCCGGAAGAAAATGATTTTCTCTTTTTCGTCGCTTCGGGCGACGGCGGACACCGTTTTGCGAAAACAAAATCGGAACATCAACGCAACGTTGCCAAATACAGAAGATGGCGCAGCAATAATCGCAAAAGATAAATATTAACTCACGTTACGCAGTATTTTAATATGTGCCAAAAACAAAAAATTAATGGGATTGCCGCGTCGTTGTCCGGCTGCCGCCGGACTCCTCCTCGCAATGACGGTTGATTACAATTTGCGTAACGTGAGTTATTAAATCTAACGCCGATTACAAAAATCCATTCTCAATTTTCCATTCTCAATTATCCATTAATATGTATATTTGCATAAATGAAAACGACTTTCTCACATATCCGTGTTTTAGCTGCGTCCATCATCGGGATAGCTATTTTCTATTCGTGCGCCAATCAAATTGCGCCGTCGGGCGGGGAAGTTGATAAAATACCGCCGGAAATAATCGAGACTTATCCTTTGGACGGAACGACAAATTTTAACGACGATTATATTGAAGTTACTTTTTCGGAATATGTTCAGAAACCTTCGGTTCAGTCTGCAATTTTTATTTCTCCCGAAATTGACGGAGAGATTGATTACGATTGGAGCGGGAAAAGTCTGTCGATTGAATTTAGCGATTCATTAAAATCTAACACTACTTATCTTGTCAGTTTCGGAACGGAAATTTCCGATTTGAACAACGGCAACAAAATGACGCGCGCTTTTAACCTTACTTTTTCAACCGGCGATAAAATTGATCATGGAATTGTTGAGGGAAGAGTTTTTACCGACGAGGAACCGTCGAAGGTTAATATTTACGCGTATCGCCTTGATACGCTCGACGTAAACCCTCTGCTTACCAAACCCGATTATATTTCGCAAGTTAATCTCGACGGCGAGTATAAGTTGCTTGCTTTGCCGAACGCGTCGTTTAGAATTTTTGCCGTGCGCGACGAATTTAAAGACCGTCTTTACAACATAGGCGAAGACGAATACGGCGCGCCGTTTGGCGATATTGCAATAACCGCGACGGATTCTATCTTTCGAGGATTGAATTATTTTTTGACAAAAGAAGACACTATCAAACCGGGCGTCACAAATCTTGTGATGACCGATATGAATCACATTATGCTTGAATTCAGCGAAGAAATTGATTTGGGGAAAATTTCGGCTGAAAATTTTACGATTATGGATTCTTCGGAAAATAAAATGATAAGCGTAAAATACGAATATGTCGGAAGCGGGAACGAGAAAAAAATATTTTTGTCGTTCGCCGATTCTCTTTCGGAAGAAAACGAAAACTATCTTCTTTCAAAAGGGATATTCGACAAATTCGGAAACGAGGCGAACCCCGATACAAGTTTTATCAGCGTAAATACCGCCCCCGACACGGTAAGCGCAAAACTGATTAAAACAACGGCTAATTACGGCGCAGATAAATTGGATTATATCGGCGGGTTTATAGAACTAACTTTTGACGACGGCTTCGACATTTTATCAGCCGCAAAAGAATTTTTATTTTATGATAGC
>JAADIR010000276.1 GCA_013151245.1 Chlorobiota bacterium | reverse complement strand
ATCACTCTTAACTCATTACTCTTAACTCATTACTCTTTAACTTTCTCATTTCTGAGTCTATACGCCAACTCAATCGAGGGTCTCGCTTCGTCAATTCCTAATCCTTTACCGTCTAAAATGTCTTGATAAATTTTAGTGTGTAAATCATCAAACCCGCCGGTAAACTCCAACTCGTCGCCGTCAATTTTTATCGAACGAAAAGTTCTTTTTCCTTCCGCCTTTATCTCTTCGGGTAAGTCGGAACCGTCGATTGACAAAAGCCAATTGACGTCTGCATTTTTCAGATTCAACGTTCCTTTCATTTTTCTTTTCTCATTGATTTCAACGGAGAAACTCTCGACCTCGCCGAATAAATGGATCAGAAGATCAAAAAAATGAATCCCGATGTTTGAAGCAATCCCGCCCGATTTCGAAACATCCCCTTTCCAAGAGAAATCATACCAAATACCGCGGGAAGTAATATAATTCAATTCTACGGAATGTCTTTTCAAGCCGTCAAGATTTTTTTTCAATTCAACAATTGCCGGATGAACCCGCAATTGGAAAACAGTGTAAATTCTGTTGCCGCTTTCCTCTTCCAACTCTTGCAGAGCGTCCACATTCCACGGATTAAGTACAAGCGGCTTTTCGCTGATTGCGCTCATACCGCTTTTTAAGGCAAAGCGAATGTGAGAATCGTGCAAGAAATTCGGGGAACAAATTGATAAGTAACGACATTCTTTTCCGTCGCCTTCTCTTCTCAATTTATCGATATGCCTGTCAAACCTCTCGAACTCCGTAAAGAAACTTGCATTCGGAAAATAAGAATCAATTATCCCAACCGAATCGTGCGGGTCCAAAGCGGCGACGAGATTATTCCCAGTATCTTTAATTGCTCGGAGATGCCGCGGCGCAATGTAACCGGCAATTCCGGTAATTGCGAAATTTTTTGTTTTTTTATTTTGTGATAGCTGCATTTTTATAAGCGTTAAGCGACTAGAATATGCGGACAATTTTCGCAGACGTAAAGTCTGCGGTTACAGAATAATATTTAGGCTTTATGCACTTTCCCGTTATCCAATCCGCTTTTCTGAAAAGCGTTTCTTGTATCGATAATAAGTTTGGAATGTTCGTAGATAAATTGATAATCGTAATCGTCGTGATTTGTACTGAGAAGTATCAAATCATACGAAGAAAGACTTTCTTCCGTCAGCTCAATTGAAGTCATATCGTAATTATATTTTCTGGTCGGAGGCAGCTTAGGAATATAAGGATCGTTGTAGTCAACGACGGCTCCTTTGTCGCGCAAAATTTCAAAAAGTTTTAACGACGGCGATTCCCGCATATCGTCAACGTTTTTCTTATACGCCGCTCCCAACACCAATACCCGCGCGCCTTTAAGAGCTTTGCCTTCATCGTTCAGCGCTTCCATCGCTCTCTGTACAACGTAATATGGTTGAAAAGTGTTTATTTCTCCGGCAAGCTCAATGAATTTAGTATTTACCTCAAACTCGCGCGCTTTCCAAGTAAGATAAAACGGATCAATCGGAATACAGTGCCCGCCTAAACCGGGACCGGGATAAAACGCCGTAAATCCGAAAGGTTTTGTTTTTGCGGCGTTGATAACTTCCCAAATATCAATATTCATTTTCTGGAAAACCATTTTCAATTCGTTAACCAAAGCAATGTTAACCGAACGAAAAACGTTTTCTACAATTTTAGTCGCCTCCGCCGCTCTGGTTGAGCTGACCGGCACGGTTTGAACAATTACGTTATTATACAACGCTTGCGCAACTTCCAAACAATTTTCCGTAACTCCGCCAACAACTTTGGGGATAGTAGCCGTGTTATATTTCGGATTGTTCGGGTCTTCGCGTTCAGGAGAATAAGCAAGATAAAAATCTTCCCCGACAATGAACTTTGAATCTTGAATCTTGTTTCCTGCATCTTGAAACATCGGCAACAGCATTTCTTCGGTTGTTCCTGGATAGGTCGTTGATTCGAGAGTTACCAACTGTCCTTTTCGTAAATATTTTTGTATAACTTTTGCCGTTCCTTCAACATAACTCATATCCGGTTCGCGGTGATTGTCTAGGGGCGTTGGAACGCAAATAATAATCGCGTCGGCTTCGGGCAATCGCGTGAAATCGGTCGTCGCATCAAATTTTCCCGAATCGACTGCGGCTTTTATTCTTTCTTCCGAAATATGTTTAATGTAAGATTTACCCTCTTTCAGAATAGGTATCTTGCTTTCGTCAACATCATAACCGATCACGTTGAATCCTTGAAGCGCAAATTCCAATCCCAGAGGAAGTCCTACATAACCTAATCCTACAATTCCAACTACGGCGGATTTAGTTTTAATTTTCTCTAATAAATTTTCTTTCGTTGTCATAAATATTTTTTGTGTTTAAATTTTAATAAAGGTTGCTTGAGGAACTCTCAATTTAAAGCTTCGCCACGTCAGTCACATACTGAAATGGTTAAAAGCGTTATATATCGAAAAAACACGGTTATTTAAATTCAATTCTTGTTAAGAATTATTTGCCCTAAACCGAATGTTTTTGCTTAAAATTTTAATTAAATCTTTAACTGTTTTATAAACCGGATTTAATCTAAACAGGTATAATAAGCGAAATATTTTAATTATGAAACTTGCTTTTGAATTATTTTTTAATATAAAATCCTATGGTGATTTGCATCACAAATTTCACTGATTTCAGTCGCTAATACTTTAATATTTCGCCGATTAAAATTAATCGTATTCATTGAACTCATTCCGTTTAATCTTTCCTATTCTTTAGCATTTTTTTCAATCATAATTACGTTTTCTTATAATTTTTCAAAAACGAATTTATATGTTACTCCTATGATACGCTTTCTTAAAATTTTCCATATTATGAAGATATTTTAAACCGATATAACGACAAAAATAGCCGCCGCGACCTCCGAATTTGGAACCGAAATCTTTTCTCGGCGCGTTGTCAACTTCTTCGCTCGAAGCCCATCCAGCAATATATACTTTTGTTCCGGATACAATTTCTTCAGCTTTTTTGTTCTGAATATCAATAATAATTTGGACATAAAACCTTGGTTTTCTTTTTTCAGCATAATCTTCCCGAACAAGAAGATTTAAATTTTCATTAAACGGATACGCCGAAGTTTTAATTTCTATATCTTTGAAATCAACGTCGCCTTTATTTAGTCCAACTCTATGCGATTTCCAATCTCCGTGAAAATATTGGGCAAAAATAAATTCTCCTAAAATACCGGTCAATGTGTCAATCTTTGAAGCAATCGTTCTGTTGACTTTCACGACGTCAACAAGTTTTTCCGCCGCCGAAATCATTTCTTCCGTTATATAAAGAATCGGATATTTTTTCATTAGTTATTTTTCTTTTTGAAACAAAACAATCCTATTGGAATTTGTGCCCGCGCTATTGTTTTTTATTCCCCAAATATTTGCGGTTTTTGTAAATTTCTGTTCATTAATAATTATTCCGATAACCGTGAAACCGGAATTTATTCCCAAGGGAACGACATGCTCGTCCAGCTTTACCTTTCCGTTTTTGACTTCCCCGACTTCAAATGCTACAAATCCTCCTACCTTTGTAATTCTGTACAATTCATCAAAAACATTCTGCATTGTTATTTGCCACTGCTCGACTGTTTTTGACATTGTAATTTTCTTTTCCACTTGTCGCGCGTCTATCCCGTTGAACCAGCCGCGCAGCCAATTATCTTTTGCATATTGAACGACGTCTAAAAACGGCGGCGAGGTTACGGTCAATTGAATAAAACCGTCCGGAATTTTTTTAGTTTGTCCGGCGTCTTCATTAAGAAAAACCGCGGTTTTGTAAATTTGTTTTAATCTTTCCTTTTCAAGCGGAGAAATATTCCTGATTAAAGATTTTGTTTTTTTAATAATTATTTTTTTTACATCTCTGTAATCGGGCTTCTGATTTCTTTTTTCATTTATTTTTATTTGTCTCTCGCTCGAAACCGCTTGATTCGGCGGCATTGTGTAAACCGAAAAGAATCCGCTTGAGTGTCCGGTTAATCTGTTAGTGGCAACCATCCTGATCCATTTATCCAATTCCGTCAGTCGGCTGTTTTTTTCTTTTTGAAGAATAAATTTTCTTAAAGAAACAATTTCGCTTTCCGTTTCGGGATGAAAGAACATCGATAAATCGACGTCCGCTTTCAAACCTTTGCCGAACGGTATTTGTTCAAGATACGCGGATAAATCCGTAATGTCGGGAATTAATAATCTCGGTTCGCTTAAAATTCTGCTGAGCGGATTAATATCGTTCCCGATTACTTGACGGTTCAACAACGCCGCTTCAATCAAAGTTGTTCCGCGTCCTAAAAACGGGTCGTAAACAAAATCGTTTTCTTTTGTAAGGTTGGTTATAAAAAACCCTGGCAGCTGCGGTTTGAAACACGCTCTGTATGAAACTTCGTGAATTCCGTTAGCCTGACGCTGTTTCGAAGTCCAGAATTCGTTGATATATTTTTTAATCGCAACTTCATTGATTGCCGCGATTTCAATCTTTGTAGCTCCGTCGGCATTGTTATTCTGTTCATTAAATAAGCTTCGCTTTTCGTTCAATCTGAAATTTTCAACGATTTTAATAAACATATCATACCGCTTTTATTTGACAATCTAAATATTTTAAATTTAATTAAAACATTTTTTGACTAATCAATAACGCATCTACTATCGAAACAATAAACAAAAAAGAAATCGACTAACTTTTAGTTAATTTAAGAATGACCGATTCGTCTTTCCTGCCCGGCGTTTTGAAATTTGTAGTCGAACTCTTTTTAAACAGATCGAGGAAATCGCCGGAACTTTTCTTTTTATGCGCCGATAAGTTTCCGTCCTCATTAAAATTATCTAAATCTTGAAGGACGCTCTCTTCATTTATAGTAATTCCCAACGCTTTTTTCAGCATCTTCAATTTCTGCTCGCGCATAACGTCTGTATTCGATTTACTTCCGATATTCACCTTCGAAAAGTATTCTTTCGGTTTTGTTTTAACTTCATTGATTTTACTTTTTTTATCAAAAAGAGCCGAAGAAGACGTATTCTCAAACTCCGGCTCGCTCCACTTTAACGACGAACGCTTTTTTGACTTCGGCATTTGTGATGAATATCCTTCGTCGAGCGCAAAGATTGCGTCCGCAAATACTTTATCGTCTTGATGCTTCGCTTCTTTAGCTCTTAAATCAAAATTATAGATTATAGTATAGTTTGATTGTTCTCCGTATTTATTCAAAGTAGTTAAACCAAGTTGCTGAATTCTAAATCTGAATTTCGAAGTATCAACGCCCGCTGCAATATAGTTCAGGTCCTTCAATGCAAATATCGGATCGAAATAAATTACTTCGGGTTCGGTTTCAACTTTAATAAAAAAACCATACTTCGTTGAATGCGCGTTGATATTGGGAATATTAGTTAGAAGCCTATAAACGACAAGGCTTTTAGGGATATTGCTTTTAACAATATCGCAAACGCTAAAAAACGAAATGTTCTCGGGGTTCTTTATTTTTTTATCTTTCCGAACAATCCAAAAATTTCGTTCAAAATCAAAAACATTTCTCGAATAAACAATGAAATCTTTTCCCCGCACGTCTAAGGTTTCTAAAAACATATAGCCGCAACCTTCATTAGTCCGCCCAGCGGATAAGTCCGATTTCAAACGGATTTATTAAGACGGGGTGTTTCGGCACAATTCTTAACGTAAAGCCGAACTGCCCTGAAGAGACGCATTTGATTTCTCCGTGATATTTAAAATTTCCATCCTTCGGCGCGTCTTTGCTTATTTCCATACCAACGAAATGATTGGAGTGAGCCATATTTTTATCGTCATATTTTCCGTAGTATATCTGCACTTCCACGTCATTAGGAGTTAGCGCGCCGAGATGAATATCGGCGTTCACGACAAAGTTGGAGCCGACTTTCAGTTCTTCCTTATTTGTCAATGCGTCAATTTTATTAAAATGGATGTTTTCCCAATTTTTAATCAGTTTTGCTTTCCACTTTGTAAAATCTTTAGCCGCTTTCCATTCGTTGTCCATCAATGTTTTTCTTTTGTCTTCCGCATTGAAATAAAACTTTTCAGAATATTCTTGCACCATACGGTAAGTGTTGAATACGGGTCCCAATTTTTTCATTGAGCTTTTCATAGTGGCAATCCATCCGCGCGGAAGCTTGTCGTCGCCCCGACTGTAGAACAACGGAACGATCTCTTTTTCGAGACTCTCATAAATCAAGCGCGATTCTACTTCGTCTTGGTAGTCCAAATCTTCGTATTCTTCGGCATTTCCAATTTTCCACCCAAGCGAATGATGATAAGCTTCGTCCCACCATCCGTCGAGAATGCTTAAATTCAAACCCCCGTTAGCAATTATTTTCATTCCGGAAGTTCCGCTTGCTTCTAACGGTCTGCGCGGATTATTCAGCCAAACGTCGCAGCCTTCAACCATATATCTTGCAACGTTCATATCGTAATTTTCAATAAACACGATACGTTTGCGAAGATGGTCTTCTTTTGCGGCGGAAATGATTTCCTGAATTAATTTCTTCCCTTCGTCGTCTTTCGGATGCGCCTTTCCGGCAATAATAAACTGAACCGGACGGTCGCCGCTGCAAAGAATGTTCGCAAGTCTTTCAATATCGCGTAAAATTAAGTTTGCTCTTTTGTAAGTCGCAAATCGTCTTGCAAAGCCGATAGTAAGCGCTTGAGGATCGAGCGCCTCTTTTGCCACTGCCAATTCGCTTTTTGATCCGCCGCGTTCTATTATCTGCCGTATTAATCTTTTTCGCGCAAAAGCGACAAGACGTTCGCGCCGTCTTTCATGAGTTCTCCAAAGCTCTTCGTCCGGAATATCCTCGACTCTTCCCCAAACTTTTTTGTCGCTTGGATTGCTGAGAAATTTATCGCCGAGATATCTGAATAAAAGTTCCGACATTTCATTGGAAATATGCGACATCGTATGAATGCCGTTGGTAATCGAATCAATCGGGATCTCGTCGAACGGAATGCCCGGGAAACCGGAGACCCACATTTTCTTTGAAACTTCGCCGTGCAGTTTGCTTACGCCGTTTACGTATCCCGCCATGTTCATAGCAAGGTGCGCCATATTGAAGTTGTTCGGCTCTTTATTTTTAACGATTGTGCCGAGTTTGAAAAATGTGTTCGAATCTATTTTCAGTTCATTCCTGTAAAAATCGCCGAGATAACTTTCCACCAAATCAATCGGAAAAACGTCTATGCCGGCGGGCACGGGCGTATGCGTAGTAAATACGTTTGAATAGAAGCCGATATCTTTTGCTTCTTCAAAGGAAAGATTGTGGTATTTTATTAAGTAACGAATCCGTTCAAATGCAAGGAAAGCCGAATGCCCTTCATTCATATGACAAACCAGCGGTTTGATTTCCATTGAATGCAGAGCGCGAAGACCGCCGATACCGAGAACAATTTCCTGCTGAATTCTGGTTTCATTATTCCCGCCGTATAACGTGCGCGTTATTTCTCTGTCGGCTTCGCTGTTATGCTCAAGGTTTGTGTCCAGCAGAAACAAAGGAACGCGCCCGACTTCAATTTTCCAAATTTGTATATAAACTTTTCTGCCGGGAAAATCGAGCGGGATAATTATCGGCTCGCCTTTTTCATCAAGCACAAGATTCATAGGCTGATTATAAAAATCGTTGTTCGTATATTTTTCCTGCTGCCAGCCGTCGTTTGTAAGATACTGTTGGAAATATCCTTCTTTGTAGCAAAGTCCGACGCCAATCAGCGGAATACCGAGATCGCTTGCGGCTTTCATATGATCGCCGGAGAGAACGCCGAGTCCGCCGGAATAAATCTGCAAACATTCGGTTAGCCCGTATTCTGCGGAAAAGTAAGCTATATACGGAGTGTCTTTCGATTGATAATTTTTCTGATACCAAGTAACTTCTTGGCGATAAACTTCCAGCTGAACAAAAACACGATTCATGTGAGCTACAAAACCGTCGTCAACGACAAGTTCGTCCAGTCTTTCCTGACTTACCGCGTCGAGCAAAACAATGGGGTTGTGTCCCGAGCTTTCCCAAATCTCCCTGTCAATCCGGCGGAAAAGTTCAACTGCGTCTTGGTTCCATGACCAGTATAAATTATATACGATTTCTCGTAGAGGTTCTAACTTTTTAGGCAATGACGGCACTACGTCAAAGCTGCCGATAAAATTAATCATTCATTCTCCCTGAATGTAAAACAAAAAAATTTAATCGTTATAAATATGCTTAAAATTCGATAAATGCAAGATAGATTTTTTCATTTTTTTTTCATCAACTCATTCCTAATTTATTATTTTAGTAAATTAAATTATTATATTTCTTTTTCATTCGCGAACATTTGCCGACAAATCGGTTTAACTATAGGAAGAATTCATTTCCATGACGAACATAATAATATCTTCTGTTATCGCTTATTTTCTGGGTTCTTTCCCGACGGCATATCTTATTGTTAAAAAAAAGTCCCAAATTGATATATCGGAAAACGGAAGCGGAAACGTCGGCGCGTTTAATTCTTTCAAGGTAACCAAATCTTATTTCGTCGGATTTTCCGTTTTAGCGATAGATTTTTTAAAAGGTTTTGCGGCGGTCTATATTGCAAAATCTGTTTTCGGCGAAAGTTTCGAGATTGTGGGCGCGGCGGCTTTGTTTGCCGTCGTCGGTCACTGTTTTTCTATTTGGATGAAGTTTAAAGGCGGCAGAGGAATTGCAACCGCAGCCGGAGCAAGCGTTCTCGTTGTTCCCATACTTATAGCGCTTTGGATTGTCCTCTGGATAATCGCCTATCTCTACAAACGGAACGTTCACTTTTCAAATATCATGGCTATTTTTCTGAGTTTGCTTCTTGTTGTTTTCAACACGGAATTGCTGAATAATCACAGCGCGATCGGCTCGCCGAACAATTTCTTATTCGGAACCATTTGTTCATTAATATTGTTTACGATGCTGATAAAGCATTATGGTCCGCTGAAAGAATACTTTAAATTTGAAAAAGATAAAAACAAAAGGATTAAAGATGAAACAACTTAAAACCATTCTGATAACCTTTGTAGTAACGCTCGTTATTATTTCTTCAGTCTTTGCATATTTTTACAGAGATTATATTAAGGTCGATAATGCGAACGTTGAAAATGTCCAATCGGATTCTTTGAAAAGCGCCGCCAATGAAATACAAACGCCCGACGATGAAAAAACAGAACAAAACGACGACAAAATTACCAATTCAAGAAGAACCGTTATCACGCGAGCGGTTGAAAAAGTAAGCCCCGCAATTGTAGGCATAACCGTTACGGAAATCAGACAATACCGCTCCCCTTTCAGTTTGGATCCGTTTTGGAATCAGTTTTTCGGAAATCGCGTTTATAACAGAAAGATCAAAGGTTTAGGCTCGGGAACAATCATTTCGCCCGACGGATATATTTTAACAAACGATCACGTTGCCGGCAACGCGGTTGAAGCTAAGGTAACGATGACCGACGGCACGGAATACGAGGCGAAGATCATCGGCACAGACCCAAGTTCGGATGTTTGTTTATTGAAAATAGACGCGGAAAATCTGCCCTATGTGAAATTCGGAAACTCTTCGGATATTTACATTGGCGAATGGGTGATCGCGCTCGGAAATCCGTTCGGACTTTTTGTCGTTAACGATAAACCGACTGTAACTGTCGGAGTCGTCAGCGCGACGGATATGAATCTCGGTCAGGTGAACGGCAGATATTATTACGACATGATTCAGACGGACGCGGCAATTAACGGAGGGAACAGCGGCGGCGCTCTTGTAAACAGCATCGGAGAAATTATCGGGATGAACACTCTCATCTACACTGCCCAAGGTTCGTCGGGAAACGTCGGAGTCGGTTTTGCTATTCCGATAAACAAAGTTAAAAAAGTAGTGGCTCAATTGAAAAAAGACGGAAAAATAGACAGGAATTTTTGGACCGGTCTGCGTATTCAAATGATCACAAAAGCGATCGCAAAATATTATAATTTAAAAACCACCAAAGGCGTTATAGTCTCGGCGGTCGAACAGAATTCACCCTCGGACAAAGCCGGAATTGAAGCGGGCGACGTAATTATTCAAGTTAACAATTACAAGATTGACGACGATCAATCGCTTGTTGATCTGCTGAATAATTTTCAGACGGACGATGTGCTGAAGGTCCACATTCTTCGCGAAAGCGTTCCTCAAATAATTAATTTGAAACTGGAAAAAAGAAAATGATAGAACGATATACACGTCCGGAAATGGGCGGAATTTTTGAAGATCAATTTAAATTTGAGACTTGGCTGAAAATTGAAATTTTAGCGTGTGAAGCGCGGGCGGAAATGGGTAAAGTTCCGCAAGAAGACCTTCAAACGATTAAGGAAAAAGCTTCGTTCGACATAAAAAGAATTCTTGAAATTGAAGAAACTACAAAACATGACGTAATAGCCTTCCTCACAAACGTTGCGGAATACGTCGGTCCGGCGGCGCGGCACATTCATTACGGAATGACTTCTTCCGATATTCTTGACACAACGCTTTCATACCAAATGAAAACCGCCGGCGAGCTGCTTCTGAAGCAGTTGAATGAATTAAAAGCGGTATTGCAAAAACGGGCTATTGAACATAAGAGGACAATCTGCGTTGGCAGAAGTCACGGTATTCACGCCGAACCTACTTCCATGGGTTTGAAATTTGCTCTGTGGTTTGAAGAGACAAAAAGAAATATTTCGAGACTTGAGTCTGCGATAGAAATAATTTCGGCGGGACAAATTTCCGGCGCCGTCGGAACTTTTGAACATCTTTCGCCCAAAGTGGAAGAATATGTCTGCAAAAAGATGGAACTTAAACCGGCGGCGGTTTCAACCCAAATAATTCAGCGCGACCGGCACGCGCAGTTTATAACTACGCTTTCAATTATCGGCTCTACACTCGAAAAGATCGCCGTTGAAATTCGTCATCTTCAGCGAACGGAAGTTTTGGAAGCGGAAGAATTTTTTTCAGAAGGGCAAAAAGGTTCTTCGGCAATGCCTCATAAACGCAATCCAATCATCAGCGAAAGGATAACGGGAATTGCGCGGCTGCTCCGAGGAAACGCAACTGCGGCTTTGGAAAACATTGCGCTTTGGCATGAACGCGATATTTCTCACTCTTCGGTGGAAAGAGTAATTGTGCCCGACAGCTGCATCATACTAAACTACGGACTGGATTTAATGATAAAATTAATTGATAAACTTATCATATATCCTGAAAATATGCTGGATAACCTTAACATTACGCGGGGATTAGTTTTTTCTCAGACAGTTTTACTAAAACTTATTGAAAAGGGTTTATCTCGTGAAACCGCCTATAAGCTCGTTCAATCCTCGGCGATGAAGGTTTGGGCGGATAAAGATAAAGATCTTAAAAGCGAACTTTTAAAATCGGATGAAATTTCCCTACATTTAGCAAATGAAGAGATTGAAGAAATCTTCAAGCACGATAAAATGTTGAAAAATATTGATTTTATTTTTTCAAGGTCTGTCGAACAAAAATAAATATTCTCCATTAATTATTTGAAATTTTGTCCGATAGTATATACTAAAATGGGACTTTCTTATCTACTTATGATAGTATTACAAGTTAAATCCTTCCCGATTAAAAACATCGGGACAAGTTGTTTTTTATTGTCTGCCGCGTGTATTGCTTTTTTTTTATTACACAGCGGTAAAGAAATTTTGTAGATTAATTTAAGAATGAATGAATGGATGATGGGATGAATGAAAAATTTAAATCGGTTGAATTGAAATAACTATTGTTATGCTCAAAATTCCAATTTTCCATTACGGTTTACCGCGCTATGTATGTAACTCAATAAATGTTAACAGCTTAACAATTAGTATCTTAAAATAATATTCGCATAATATTTGGCAAAAGAATTAAAATAGTAAATACGGTTTAGAAAGAATGATTGAATGTCCGTATGTTTGAATGAAAAGAAAAAATTCTTTCATATACGCACAATCATACAGCCATTCAACCATTCTAAGTATTTATTTGTTCTTATTCGTCAATTGCGGAATTATTAATTGTTTTTGGTTCCGGCTTATCCGGATTAGGTTTAAAACGGCAAATAATTACTGAAAATGAGACGCGCTGAATTTT
>JAADIR010000041.1 GCA_013151245.1 Chlorobiota bacterium | reverse complement strand
AATAATTTCCCCGTGGAATTATCCTTTCCTTTTGGCAATGGGACCTCTTGTTTCAGCTGTTGCGGCGGGGGATAGCGCAATTTTAAAACCATCCGAATATACGCCGAATACGTTAAGCGTTTTGGAGAAAATTATTTCGGAAATATTCGAACCTTGCGAAGCGGCGGTTGTTAGCGGCGGCGCGGATACGGGACAATATTTAACTTCTCTTCCGTTTGATCATATCTTTTTTACCGGCGGAACGGAAATCGGTAAAAAAGTGATGAAAGCCGCCGCGGAAAATCTTACTTCCGTAACGCTGGAGCTTGGCGGAAAATCTCCCGCGATTGTTGACGACTCGGCAAATATTCCAAACGCCGCGCGAAAAATTGCTTGGGGAAAATTGATTAATGCCGGGCAAACGTGCATCGCGCCGGATTATCTCCTTCTTTCAAAAAATATTGAAGAACAATTCCTTGCCGCATATAAAACCGCCGTGGAAGAAATTTACGGCGGAGCGGAATCATTTGAAAACAATGTTGATTATTGCAGACTAATTCACAAAAATCATTTTGAGAGAATAAAATCTTTGATTGACGACGCCGTTTCGAAAGGCGCAAAAACGTTATTTCCAATTAATTTCAACGAAGAAAAGAATTTCTTTTCTCCCAACTTAATTACAAACGTAACTTGGGAAATGAAAATAATGAGGGAAGAGATATTCGGCCCGCTTCTTCCCATGATGACTTACTCGAGTTTTGAAGAGATTAAAAACATAATCAACAAAAACCGTTCGCCGCTGTCGCTCTACATTTTCAGCAAAAAGAAGAAGTTTATTGACGTTGTTTTAAAAGAAATTCCCGCAGGTTCAACGGCGGTTAACGGAACGGTCGTTCAATTTGCAAACGGCAATCTTCCTTTTGGCGGAAGGAACGGAAGCGGAATGGGAAAAGCTCACGGTTATTATGGATTCAAGACTTTTTCGAACGAAAAAAGTTCTTTGAAGCAAACGGCGCTCTCTCCGCTGAAATTATTTTATCCGCCTTACACAAAAACAAAGGAAAGATTAATTGATTTTCTGATTAAATACATTTGACAATTGTAAAAAATATGCTATTTTTCTTTTTCCAGAATTAATAATCTGATTATGACTGTAATATTTTCAAAAAAATGCGAGATAGGTCTTCAAGCGGCGCTCTTTCTATCCACCGAAGAAGAAAACGGATTGTTCAACGCCGAACAGGTGGCAAGCAAAGTTAAACAGCCGAAAGAATTCGTATCCAAAGTGCTGCAGACTCTTACTTACGACGGAATTGTCGCTTCAAAAAAAGGGAAAAACGGCGGTTTTTCGCTTGCCAAACCGGCAAAGGAAATTCGATTGATTGATATCGTTAAAGCAATCGACGGAGAATCGGTTTTTGAAAACTGCGTTCTCGGTTTCCCCGACTGCTCCAACAACAAACCGTGTCCCGTTCATGAAACTTGGGGTAAAATAAGAGACGAAGCATACGAAATGCTCAAGCGCGAAACCTTGGCGGACTTAAAAGAAAAATCTATTGAGAAACTTTCAATGCTTTAACAAAAGCATTACTTCAAAATCAGCATCTTTTTCGTTATCGATTTTCCTTTAAATTCTAAAGAATAGAAATAAACTCCGCTTGGAAGATTGGCGGCGCTCAATTCATCAAAAATTTCCATAGATTTTTCCTCTTTATAGATTCCCTTTCTCAATCGCGGAACTTTTAACCGAGTCGAAGTTTTCAAATCGGAAGAAAGTAAAATATTTACCAAAACCCGAAAAAACGGTTTGCTCATTTACAAAAAGGTCAACAAATATTCAACTTGATTTTATAGTAAATGAATGATACTTTAATACAGTTAAAGAAAGGATGAAATGGATTTTTTCGACGATTATATGTTTGACGATAAGGATATGACTCTGCACAACGGCGATATGCGAAAAAGAATAAGCCGCTGTTTTGAATATATTGTCGATGAACGGATTTTCCCGAATTTAGAATATTTTGAAGAGACGATTCAGCTGTGTCTGGATTACGATCTCAACGAAGACGGGCTTCTTCTTGCCGACGCCGCGCTGGAACACGTTCCGTATAACGCGGAGCTATGGCAATTTCGCGGAATTTTCCTGAACGCTCTTCTTAATTTTGAAGATGCTTATTTTTCATTTTCTAAGGCGATATCTTACAACCCCAACGACGTTGAAACTCTTTTGAATAAAGCCGTTTCCGAAGAGAATCTCGATTTGGTTGACGACGCAATGGAAACGCTGCGTCACGCTCTTACTTTAGAACCGGAAAACGAAGAAGTCTTTTATTCCCTCGGACTGCTTGCCGAAAAAAACGACGAATACGACAAAGCCGTAGAATATTTTTGGCAGGCGGTTAAACTCGAAAAAGATTTTGCAGAAGCCTGGTATGAGCTGGCAATCAGTTATGATTTCCTGGAAAAGTTTCAAGAATCGCTGGAAGCTTACGATACGTATCTCGAAATTCAGCCCTATAGCTACAACGGCTGGTATAACCGCGGAATTATCTTAATTGAACTGAATAAATTTGAAGAAGCGGCAAACTCTTATGAACTGGCGGTTGCAATTAAAAATGATTTCCCGAGCGCATGGTTCAATCTTGGGATCAGCTATTTTAAGTTAAACAGATACGAGCAAGCTTTGAGCGCATTTTTAACCGCTTCGGAATTGGATGACCTTGACGAATCAATCTGGTATTATATCGGTCAAGTTTACGAAAGGCTATCCGATTACACATCGGCGCTCGCGGCTTATACAAAAGCGATTGCACTTGAAGGAAACTATTACGAAGCCTACCTTTCGCGCGGTTTCTGCAACGAAAAACTTCGCCGTAAAAATGCCGCTCTTTCCGATTTTAATAAAGCCGTTTCGGTTGTACGCGAATCAAACGAAGCATGGAAGGCAAAAGCGCAGCTGGAATATGATTTGGGGAATATTAAAAATTCAATATTGAGCTACAAAAAGGTTCTCGATTTATCGCCTGATAACGTTGAAATATGGCAGAAACTCGGTTCCGCTTATGCGGAAACGGGGAATATCGTTTCTTCGATTGCGGCGTGGACAAAGTGCGTGCAAATAAACCCCGATTTTGCCGAAGCTTATTATCAAAGAGCAAAATTATTCCTGTTTTCTAACAAAGCCGATTTGGCGGTGAGCGATTTTAAAACCGCGTTCTATCTCGATCCAAGCACAAAAGATAAATTCGCGCGCGAATATTCCGAAGCAATAAAAGAACTTAAATTCCTCGATAAATCTTTCGACGATAAGAAATAAAAACCGGTTATCATGCAATTCAACAATAATCACATAAAAAACAATCTTAATTTGCTGGGGATAATCGGGCATCCGATTAAACATTCTTATTCCCCTTTGATGCACAATTTAAGTTTTGAAATAAATAATCTTGAATATATTTATCTTCCTTTCGACGTTCCGATTTCCGAGCTGAAAAACGCGATCAAAGGAGTTACCGCCCTCGGGATGACGGGGTTAAATGTTACGGTGCCTCATAAAGAAAGAATTCTTCCTTTTTTGCACGACGTTTCGGAAGAGGCAAGCGTAATAGGCGCCGTTAATACTATCCATAATGATAACGGAACTTTGCGCGGTTACAACACCGACGTTCACGGCGTGAGCGTTTCCCTTGAAAAATATAAAGAAAGACTGTCGGACGCCGAAGTTACCGTAATAGGCGCGGGCGGCGGAGCGAGAAGCGTTCTTTATTCGTTAATAAGAAATTTCCGCGTTAGAAGAATAAATATCGTAAACAGAACAATTGAAAAAGCGGAATCGCTCAAAGAATATTTTAACGCGAAGATGCACTTCGAAAAAATTAAAACTTACGAATTGACGCCGCCGGATTTGATTGAAATATTTTCCCGTTCAACGCTCATTGTAAACGCGACCGCAATCGGCATGTCGCCCGACATTGACGATTCTCCGACGGAAATTCCCGAATCGTTTAACGAAAATCAAATTGTGTTCGATCTGGTTTACAATCCGATTGGAACAAAATTCTTAAGTTTAGCCCAAAGCCGCGGAGCCGAAACCGTTAACGGTTTGACGATGCTTGTGGAACAGGGCGCTAAGTCTTTTGAAATTTGGACGGGAACTGAAATGCCGAAAGAACAAATTTTATCCGCTCTGAAATCTTCTATAGAACAAGAATAGAGCCGCCGCATTCGTCCAGCGGAAATTATTTTTTCTCGTTTCCAACGCATCTTTTGAGTAGTTCTTCCCGACTTCCAACAAGAACGCCATTGAGGTATGGACAAAATATTTCCTCTTTAACTTCGTCCCTTATTAAAGGAAATAGCCGACGTCTCCCGCTCCTTCGCGGATAATTTCCGGTTCGTCTCCGCTTAAATCAATAATTGACGACGGCTGTCCGGAAAGCGTTCCGAGTCCGAGCATCAAATCGACCTGCGAATTGAAAACCGTTCTGATTTCCATCGGGTCGTAATAGACTTCGCCCAAGCGGTTTGTTACGCTTGTGCTGATAATCGGATGTCCGATCATTTCGGAAAGCGTTCGCGCTATGTTGTTATCCGGTATTCTTATTCCGACCGTTTTTCGTTTTGTCCATAATTTTTTCGGGACTTCTTTAGCCGCCGGAAGAACGAACGTGTAAGGACCGGGCAAATGTTTTTTCATCGCTTTGTAAGCGTAGTTGGAAACTTTCGCGTATTTGGAAATGTCTTTTAAATCGGGACAAATGAAGCTGTACAGTTTGGTCGAGATTTCATTTTTAATGTCGTAAACGCGCCGAACCGCAGAGTGGTTAAATATATCGCATCCGAGAGCGTAAAGCGTATCGGTCGGATAAATAATTACGCCGCCGTCTTTGAGCGTCTCGACCGCTTTATTTATATACCTTTGCTGCGGCGTTACCGGATGAAGTTCGTAATAATCCATTTTAATCTCCCGACTATCTTTGAAAGGGATTCGTCAAACTGATAATTATCTGTCAAACAATTGTGCGAATATAACTATTTTATTTGATCTTATGAAGATTATTTGCTGTGCGGAAAAGGGCAAAAGTTTAAAATCGGCGGTAAAATGTCAATAGCAATCCAATAATGTCAATTATTTTGAATAGTTTGATGAGTCAAGGGTTTTAAGAAAAATAGAAGAACGATTACGCGTTCTTTTTGTCATACCCGCAAAGGCGGGTATCCATTTGCCCTATTATCTCGCATGTCACAGCGTGGATTCCCGCCTGCATGTTCGGCAGACAAGCCTTCGCGGAAACGACCTTTCGTTAGTAAAGCGAAGTTCTGTTTTTTTAAAATCGTTTGCGTCCGGAAGTGTGATAATTATCCGTAATTGTTTTAATTTACGATTATGAAAAGGTTGAAAATTCCCCGTCAAGTTATAACTCTTAGTCTGGTTAGTTTTTTTACCGACTTTGCCAGCGAAATGCTCTATCCCATCGTTCCGCTTTTTTTGATGACGACGCTCGGCGCGTCGATGGCGGTGATTGGAACGATAGAAGGTTTTGCCGAAGTGATAGCGGGACTTTTGAAAGGTTACTTCGGTCTGCTTTCCGATAGATTAGGAAAACGGTCAATCTTTGTCCGGATAGGTTACGGACTTTCCGCGCTTGTCAAACCGCTGCCGGGATTTTTCCCGTTTGTCGGGACGGTCGCTTTTTCGCGCACGACGGATAGAATCGGGAAAGGGATACGAACCGCTCCGCGCGACGCTTTGCTTTCCGCGGAAACCGGAAAAAATTCGGGGGCTATATTCGGATTCCATCGCGGCGCGGATACTTTCGGCGCGGTTGCCGGACCGCTGGTAGCGTTGTTTCTGCTCTATTTTATGCCGGAAGATTACAGATTGATTTTCTTCGTCGCAATCGTTCCTTCAATTACGGCAATCTTTTTCGCGTTTAAAGTAAAAGATCCGGCAAATACTCCAAAAGTAGGCAAAGAAAAAAATTATGCGGAATTTTGGAAAACCGCGCCGAAGAATTTTAAGATTCTTCTCGTTTTTTTATCGCTCTTTTCGCTTGTCAACAGCAGCGACGTTTTTTTAATTTTGAAATCGAAATCAATTTCGGGTTCCGATTCCACCGCGCTGCTCGGATACGTCTTTTACAACTTTATTTACGCGACTCTCTCGTATCCGCTTGGAATGCTGAGCGATAAATACGGCAAGAAAATTATTTACGCTTTCGGGATGCTGATTTTTTCGCTGGTTTATTCCGGTTTTGCTCTGTTTGAAAATTTCGTTGTTATCTGGATTCTCTTTGCTCTATACGGATTATTCTCGGCGTCCACAGAAGGCGTTGTCAAAGCGTGGGTTTCCGACATTATCGATCCGAAATATATCGCGTCGGGAATAGGCTTGACTACATTGGTTATGAGCTTTTCGGTGATGCTCGGTTCAATATTTGCGGGCGTTTTATGGGACGCTTTCGGTTCGCAGTTTCCGTTTCTGATTTCTGCAATCGTCAGCGCAATTCTTGCAATCGCATTACTAATCTGGAAAGATAAATAATTCGCGTGAATTAGCGTAATTCGCGGTTGAAACGCTTATTATTAATTCATTATTCCTTATCTTTACGCACAAAATATTCACAGGTGCAAAATGCGTTTACGATTTTTATTTATACTATACATTGTTCCCGCCCTTTTAGCGGCGCAGGTCGTTACTTCCATTCCCGAATTTCCGAGCGAAAGCGATTCGATTGTCGTTTTCTTTCACGCAGACGAAGGAGACGGCGGACTAGCCGATTACGACGGCGGAGTGTTCGCTCACACGGGCGTAATTACCAACGAAAGCTCAAGTAATTCCGACTGGAAACACGTCATTGGCAATTGGGGCGATGATAATTCCCAACCGGAACTAACAAGAATAGCGACGAACTTATATATTCTAACGGTCGGTTATCCGAGAGAGTTTTACAACGTAACCGATCCGAACGAAAAAATTCTTCAGCTGGCGTTTGTTTTCAGAAGCGAAGGCTCGGACGGTCCCACGGGAAGAGACGTCGGCGGCGCGGATATTTTTCTGCAGATCTACGACGAGGGTTTGAACGTTAAAATTACCGACCCGAGCGACGAGTTTTCTTTTGCAACCGTCGGAGAACAACTTCCGATTGCCGTGACAAGTTCTTTAGCGGATTCTCTCTTTCTTTATCTTGACGATCAGCTATTGACCTCAACCGACGCGGATGAAATTAATTATTCGCTGAACATTCCCGCGGCGGGAAAACACTTGATTATAGCGACCGCAAGCGACGAGACAACGACGGTTTCGGACACGGTTAGTTTTCTTGCCCGCGACGGCGTTGCGGTTGAACCGCTTCCCGACGGAATTATTCCCGGAATAAATTATATTGATAACAATACTGTAACGCTGTCGCTTTACGCGCCTTGGAAAGAATTCGTTTACGTCATCGGCGATTTCAACGATTGGGAACCGTCGGAAGATTTTGAGATGAAACTTTCGCCGGACAGCACAACTTGGTGGCTTACAATAAACGGACTGACCGCCGGCGAAGAATACGCTTTCCAATATTATGTTGACGGCGCGATAAAAATCGCCGATCCGTACGCGGAAAAAATTCTCGACCCGTGGAACGATCAATATATCAGCGACGCTACTTATCCGAATCTTAAAGAATATCCGTTCGGGAAGACGACGGAAATTGTGTCGATATTACAGACAAACCAGAGCGAATATGTTTGGAACGACAATGATTACGTCCGCCCGAAGAAAACCGATCTTGTTATTTACGAACTGCTCGTTCGCGATTTTGTAAGTTCGCACAATTATCAAACATTAACGGATACGCTTGATTATCTTCAGCGGCTCGGCGTAAACGCAATAGAACTAATGCCGATAAACGAATTTGAAGGAAACAGCAGCTGGGGCTATAACCCTTCATTCTATTTTGCGCCCGATAAATATTACGGAACTGAAGATAATCTGAAAAGATTTATCGACGAATGCCACGCGCGCGGAATAGCCGTTATCCTTGACGTTGTGTTTAATCATTCGTTCGGTCAATCGCCTTTCGTGCGGCTTTACGCTTCGGGAACATACGGACCGCCGACGGAGCAAAATCCCTGGTATAACGTAACGGCGCGGCATCCGTTCAGCGTCGGCTACGACTTCAACCACGAAAGCCCGCAAACGCAAGAGCTGCTTGACAGAAACAACAGATATTGGATTGAAGAATATCACGTTGACGGCTATCGATTTGATCTTTCAAAAGGATTCACGCAAAAATATTCCGGCGGCAACGTTGGTCTTTGGGGGCAATACGATCAATCTCGCATCGATATCCTCGAACGAATGTCCGATCAAATCTGGAATTTTGATCCGGAGACATACGTAATCCTTGAACACTTTGCGGAGAACAGCGAGGAGAAGGTCCTTTCGGCTTACGGAATGATGCTTTGGGGAAACCTTAATTATAATTACAACGAAGCTACAATGGGCTATAATAGCGGCGGCAAATCGGACTTCGGCTGGATATCCTATAAAACAAGGGGATGGAGCGACCCGCACGTTGTAGGCTATATGGAAAGCCACGACGAAGAGCGGCTGATGTATAAAAATCTGCAATACGGAAATTCTTCCGGCGACTACGACATTACGGTTTTGAATATTGCGTTAAACAGGATGAAACTCGCCTCCGCATTTTTCTACACTGTGCCGGGACCTAAGATGCTTTGGCAGTTCGGCGAAACGGGCTACGACTATTCGATCAATTATCCTTCGGGAACGGACGACGACAGACTTACGCCCAAACCGATACGATGGGATTATATGGACGTTGAAACGCGAGCCAATCTTTATAAAACAACAAAGGCATTAATAGAGCTAAAGAAAAACTATTCCGCGTTTGAATCGGATGATTTTTCGCTCGCCGTTTCTTCTTCCACAAAGAGAATATTAATCAACGACGATTCGATGAACGTTGTCGTTATCGGCAATTTCGACGTCGCCGATAAATCGATTATCCCCAACTTCCAAAACGGCGGCTGGTGGTACGATTATTTTTCCGGCGATTCGATCCTCGTTCAAAACACAACGGACAGAATCGACCTTGCCGCGGGCGAATTTCATATTTATACTTCGGTAAAAATTCCTTCGCCCGGCGACGATATTCTTTCCGACGTAAAATTAATTGACGCAGACCCGATTACGGAATTTAAACTTTTCCAAAATTATCCGAACCCGTTCAACCCGACGACGGTAATTAAGTTTGCAATTCCATTTGAAAATAAAGCGACAAATGTTACGTTAAAAATTTACGATGCGCTTGGTCGCGAAGTTGCAACTTTAGTCAACGGGCAAAAGTCGGGCGGACTTTACGAAACGACGTTTAACGCTTCGAATCTCGGTTCGGGAATTTATTTTTACCGTATAACCGCCGGAAGTTTTTCGGCTGCGAAAAAAATGATTTTGATTAAATGATGTTGACGGCAAATGAAATACCGCTTCCGGGACTCGCGGAGCAGTTTCTTTTTCTTCAAAAGCATTTTAAATTTGAAGGCGGCAAACGCGTTCTGATTATCGGTTTCGGCTGCGAAAAAATAGCCGCCGAAATTTCGAAAAATTACGACGCCGAGGTTGACGTAATCGTGGAAGATTACGAGCTTTTTATCAACGCCAGACTTAATCTTGAAAACGAAACAAACGTAAAAATAAAAACAATGGATTTCGAAAGCGTTGATTACGACGACGAAACGTTTGATTTGATCTATTCGCAAGGCGCAATTTCCGTTCCGCACAGAAATAAAATCATCAAAGAGATTAAAAGAATTCTTAAACCGGACGGTCGTTTTTCTGTCGGCGAGTTTGCGCTTTTCAAAGAAAATCCGCCCGCGTTTATCCGCGACGTGTTCGAAATTTCTTCTATGGAACCGTTACGTTCGGAAGAATTGAAGCCATATTATGAAAAACGGAATTTTGATATCGCGAACGAAAAAGATTTGTCGCACACATTGGGCGAATACTATCGCATTCAAAAAGAAAGATTGAAGAAAAATATCGTCTCGCTTTCCGAAAGCGAAAAAAGTTTTTACAAAACGGCTTTGAAAAAAATCAGTCATGAATCGAACGTTTATCTCAAATTGGGCGGGAATAAATTTTACGGATTCCAAACGCTGCTGCTGAAAAAGAAAAATTAGCGCGGCAAAAAGCAAAAATATTTTTTAATTTTTTCGGGGATAGTTTTGTTTACGCGAATTGTTCTGATATCGATTCTATTTATCTTGACGCTTTCGGCGGAATCTCCCGCAAAAATTTTTTACGTTGACGCGGCAAACGGAAACGACGCCAGCGACGGTTTATCCGTTGACTCTCCTTGGAAAACCGTTTCAAAATTGAACGATAATATTGCTCAACTCTCGCCGGGCGATTCGGTTCTTTTTAAACGCGGCGGAGTTTGGACCGGAGAAAGGATTTACGTCGAAGAAATATCGGGAACTTCCTTCGCTCCGATTCTCTTTGGCGCATACGGCGAAGGCGACGCGCCGATAATCACGGCAATTGAAGAATTTCAACATACATGGGAAAATGATTTCGGAAACCTCTGGAAAGCAGCCGACCCGCCGGAAGAAAATCCCGGACGACTTTGGTTCAACGGAGCGGAAATTTTACGAGCCAACAAAAGGAGCGAATTGGGCGAAACATTCCGCTGGTTTTACGACGAAGCGAACGGAGATTTTTTCCTCTATTCGATCGACGATCCTTCAAACGCTGTTTTTCAATACAGCGTTGACTTTCCGATGATTGTCGCCGACGCGGAATATATCAAAATTGAAAATCTCGACTTACAAGGCGGCTGGACGGCGGTTTACGTTTTAGGTTCAAGAAATATTATTTTTGAAAATATGAAGATCGGCGCGTTTGCGCAAAACGGCATTTCCACGGACGCGGTCGGTTTTCCCGCAGTTCAAAATCTCCGCATTCTCAATTCCCGCTTCGATAGTTTCTTTACGCTCGATTATTCGTCCGCCGATTATTACAGAGGAACAGGCGACCGCGGCTGTTCCGACGGCGTTCAAATTCATTCGCTTGCCGAAGGAAAAATAAGCGGCTGCTATTTTAAAAATTGGGGTCACGCTAGCATAAATTTAGACGGCTCCAGATTGGCGGTCGCTAATAACAAAATTTTTAACAACTATCTTACGTCGCCCGATATCGCTTACGGCGGAAGGATTGTCGTTGACGGCGAATCGTTTGGAAACGAAATTTACAACAACCAAATTATAAACGCTTCCGTGCAAAGTCAGTTGAACGGACAAAGCAATCGTTATCATCATAATATTTTTTACGGAACGAAGTCGCCGCCGTTCAACCCGCCCGATTTTATTGAAGCGGGTATCTCCGTTCAAGCCTATGACAATATTGACGTAAAGGGGAATACTTATGAAAACAATTTAATGATTAACTGCGACGGTCCGGGAATTGAAATATCGGGAAATAACGAACATAATATTTATGACAATGTTTTCAGAAACAACGTTGTTTATAACTGCGGAATAAAACAGAATAACATTGGGATTGAAATCGAGAAAAATGAATACGGAGAAACTTACGGAAATTATTTCCGAAGCAATCTAATTTACTCTTCGTCTTCCGAAACGGTAATTTCGTTTAGAGGAAACGCGATGAATGTTGAACAATTCAATTCCGTTTCGGGCGCGGATAGTTATTTTATCGATAATAATATCGACGGGAACCCTTTGTTTGTAAGCGTTTCGGAGCTTGACTTTCATCTGCAAAGCGGTTCGCCCTGTATCGACGCGGGAATCAAGACCTTCGCCCAATTTGATTTTGAGGGAAATCCCATTCCATACGGAACCGCGCCGGATATCGGAATTTACGAATATTCCAAACCAAACGGCGCAGGCGGCGAAACTTCGCAACTTGAGGAGTTCAAACTTTTTCAAAATTATCCTAATCCGTTTTCCAAAAGCCGCGGCGGAAATACGACTACTACAATCGGCTACCGTTTAACGGAAGCCGGAAACGTAACGTTAAAGGTTTTTAACGCGCTGGGGCAAGTAGTATCGACGTTAGTTAATTCTTATCAAGAAGCGGGAACATATAAAGCGATATTTCCCCCGTCCGGTAAAACAAACAACTTGCCGAGCGGAATATATTTTTACTCAATCCAAACGGACGTTTCTTTTGCAGTAAAAAAAATGATTTTGCTTAAGTGACCGGTCGCAAGCATTAACGTCTTCATTTTCTCAAATCTTTTAGACTGAGAATTAAAATAATTTAACTATTTTTGATTTAATTAAAATGTTATTGTTTTGGAAAATTCACTTTCAATAGAGCAATTTAAAAAACAATTTTCTCCTAAAGAAGACGACTTGCTTAAAGCTTTCTTTGATTTGCAAATGGAGAAATGGGATTTTGCCCGTAATAATTACGGCGCGTTAAAAAATTCGGTTAGGAAAATTTTCCGTTTCACGGATACGGAAGTAGTCGCGCAATTCAATCCGAACCGCGTTCTTTCAACTATGGCTGTAACCGACCCTGAAAAAATCAAAAACCGTAAATGTTTTTTATGCGAAGAAAATCTTCACAAAGAACAAACGGGTTTGGAGCTTACGGAAAATTACACAATGCTTGTTAATCCCTATCCGGTTTTAAGCAAACATTTTACCGCCAAGTTCAACATTCATAAACCTCAGAAGATCACGGAAAATTTTGACGACCTTTTGAATATTTCAGAAATTTTCGGCGAGAAATATTTTGCGCTTTACAACGGACCGGATTGCGGCGCGTCGGTTCCCGAGCACAGACATTTCCAAGCGGGAATAGCTTCGGAGTTTACAATCATAAACGAAGCGAGAACTTTACTGCAAAATCCTTCCGGCGGCAAATTGCGCGCGGTTAAAACCCGCGGCGGCGCGGAGCTTTACGCGGCAAAAGATTTTCTGCGCAATTACTTTCTAATCCGAGGGGATAGAAAAGCCGATATCCGCGAACTGTTTTTTAACGTTTTCAAAATTCTCGAACAAAAATTTCCTTCCGAAAGGGAAACGAAAATAAATCTCGTTATGTTTAAACACGGCGCGGATTTTATTTTATTGATTTTTCCCCGCAAAGCTCATCGCCCGTCCGTATTTTATAATGAAGACGAAACGCAAATTAAAGTAAGCCCCGCCACGCTTGATTACGGCGGCGTTATGGTCTTTCCGCGCAAAGAAGATTTCGATAAAATTGATAAAGAAACGATTAGACAAATTTTTAACGAAGTCGGATTTTCCGAAAGCGATTTAACCGCGGTTGCGGATGAAATTGAATAGAAAAACAAAGAGACAAACTAAAACCTGATGAAAAACAAAATTAAATATATTTTACTCTCGCTCTCAATTCTTCAGCTTTCCGTTTTTGCGCAGGGAATTGACAATCTTCAATTTTTGCTTACGTTAACGGACAGTTCCGTAAATTCAATCGCCAAAGATTTATCCGCAGAAAAGAACTACTTTTTAAATATCATCGCTCCCGAAGAATACAAGTTACTCGCCGAAAGAGCGCGGTTTGCTTTCGCGCAGACGGAATTAAACATAGCGGACGATTCGACTTCGTCCAACGTTATTAGCTATTTCGTTGAAAACGCGCGGATTGAATACCCCGACGTATTCCGCGACGGCTGGTTCGGCGAATATCTTGTTGAACGGAAAGCCGAATTAAGCGGTTCGTTTTTAATTGAAACAAGGAAGGGTAAAAGCATAGCGAAAGAATTCAATATAACCGAAACGGACTCCGTTGAATATGATAAAATAAAACAGATCGAACTTGCTTCGCTTCCGTTTACCAAAGGGAGCATTCCCGCGGAGCCGTTTTTCTCGAGTCTTTGGGAGCCGATAATAGCCGTCGGAACCGTTGTGATTACTGTTGTTTTGCTGTTTACAACAAGAACGAAATAGTTTATTTACTTATCTAAAAATTTCAAAACCGCTTCGGTGGCGGAATGAACTTGAAGTTTCTCGTAAATCTTTCGCAAGTGAGTCCTTACCGTTTCAACGCTGATGAAAAGCTGTTCGGCAATTTCTTTATAGCGTAAACCTTTTGAAAGATGGGTTAATATTTCCCATTCGCGGGCGGTGAGTTCTTCGCGGATTTTTTTCTGTTTGTTCATTCTGTTGAACGACATAACTACTTTCCGCGCAATTTCCATACTCATTGGCGAGCCGCCGCCGAAGACTTCTTTTATAGACTCAAGCAATTTTGCGGGCGGAGTTCTTTTCAAAAGATATCCCGTTGCGCCGGAGCTAAGCGCCTCAAACACAAGCTCGCTGTCGTCGTACATTGTGAGCATAATCATTTGCGTGTTGGGGAGTTTGGGTTTTAACGCTCTTACGCAGTCAATCCCCGATTTGCCGGGAAGATTTATATCCATTAAAATTACATCCGGGTTTAAATTAGGAATGCTTTCGACAGCCGCATTATAATTGGCAAACACTCCGGTGCAGATAATGCCATCGGCGCCGTTGAGAAAAATCTCGAGGTTTTCGCGGATATCTTTTTTGTCTTCAACAATTGCGACTTCAATTTTTTCTTTCATCTTTCACCATACTTATATAAGCAAACTTAAAAATTATCCCGAACAGTTAAATCATACAAATGTGTGATTTTACATTTCAAAAGAAACATATATTTCCACTCCTCCTTTTTCTCGGTTGTAAATTTTCAGCGTCCCGCCGATATCGTCGATTCTGGTTTTCATATTTGAAAGCCCGTTGCTGAATTCGCCGACTTTCGCAAAATCGATTCCTTTTCCGTCGTCGTTAAAAATTATTTCGAGC
The DNA here is from genome assembly GCA_013151245.1 of Chlorobiota bacterium. GTDB lineage: Bacteria > Bacteroidota > Ignavibacteria > Ignavibacteriales > Melioribacteraceae > JAADIR01. The sequence continues at coordinate 3,118 of JAADIR010000041.1, read as the reverse complement.
TTATTTTCAATCAGTTTAAATTCAAGGAAAATATTTTCGCCTTCCGAATATTTTACGGCGTTATTCATAGCTTCTTTTATAACGGAAAATATATTGTGCCGCACTTCAGCCGAAATGAATTTATCGGGGATTTCTTCGGGGAACTTAAATGAAAATTTGCAATCCGTTAACGAAAGAAAATCTTCGACATATTGAATTATGTAAAAAAATAATTTTTCCAGTCTGTCGTTTTTCGGATTGACAGCCCAAACCAGTTCGTCTAGCGAAGAGGCGACTTCTACGCCCGCGCCGGTTATTTGATCCAGATATTTTTTCGCCGCGACGGGATTGGCAAGTTTGTTTTTTGCAATCTCGCACAGCAAACTCATTTTTGTGAGGTTAGCGCCCACTTCGTCGTGCATATCTTTTGAAATTCTGCTCCGCTCTTTTTCAAGCGCGCGTTCCAATCCAATTATTTTGAGCTGCCGCTGATATTTTAATGTGTAAAAATATTTTGTCGTCGAAACAATCAATACTATCAGCAGCAAAAAAGAAAGAGCTTGGAACCAGAAGGTCTCCCAAATATGCGGGAGAATATTAATTCTAATTTCCGCAGTTTTCGGTTCCGTAAAATTTCCGGAAGAAACGGCTCTGATTTTGAAAACATATTCTCCGAAAGGAACATGCAAATAGCTTGTGGCTCTTTCGCCGCGCGCTTCCAGCCAATCTTTGTCATATCCTTCCAGCTTATAAGTAAGGTTAACGTCGTTCGGATTACGAAAGTCAATCGCGGCAAAAAGAAATTCAATTCTTTCCGGCGAAGGCGGTATGGAAAGCAGATCCGACTTTTTCACCGGTTTATAATTCACGAGCGCGCCGTCGATAAATAGTTTCAGCTCATTCTCTTTTTTAAACTGAACCGCCGGGTCTATTACTACGGCTCCGCTGATTGTGGAGAAAAAGAGATATTCGTTTTGCCCTAATATTGCGCTCTGCGGAGAAGCTCCTACGCATCTTTCGGATTTCATCCCTTCGGTTTTGCTGAAAAGAACGTAACGTAATTTGGAAATTTCTCCGCGTCTGTATTTTTCAAAATCTTCTTTCTTTACGGAAAAGATTCCGGACGAGGTTGGGAACCAAAATTTTCCTTTTTTATCGTCAATAATATTTAAGAGTTTGTTGTTGTAAAGCCCGTCCTTTTGCGTGAAATTTGTAATATGTCCTTTTTCAATTCGGGAAAGCCCGCCGCCGTTAACCGAAAGCCAGATTACTCCGTTTTCATCTTCGTAAATCGACGAAACGACGTCGCCTATTAGTCCGTTTTCAGAGTTTATCACGGAAACATGTCCGTTTGTATCGATAATATTAACGCCTCTGCGCGATGTGCCTATCCAATATCTGGAATCTTTGCTTTTATAAATGAAAGAAATTAAGTTGCTGCTTAACCCGTGTTTCAAATCGATCTGTCTGAATTTCCCGTCTTCAATAACCGAAACGCCGCCGCTGTTAGTGCCGAGTAGAATTGTTCCGTCCTTCCCGACGAAAATTGTTCTGATAAAATTACTCTTCAATCCGTTGGCTATGTTGTAATTTAGGACGGAGTCTTTTTTAAAGTAGAAGAGACCGAAGAACCTTGTGCCCACAAGTAAGTTTCCCTCATTATCTCTGGCGATAGAATAGATATGATTAGAAGCGCAATAACCGGTTTTTTCTATTTGGTTAAATTTTCCCGAAGGCGGGAGACGAAACAATCCTTCTTTTGTTCCAATCAGAACCGAGCCGTCCGAATCATTATAAAAAGAGTTAACGAACTCGCTATTCAATCCGTCTTCTTTGCCGATAACATTCAAAAACGATTTTCGTAATAGCAGCGCCCCGTCGTCGTATGTTCCAAGCCAAATCAAGCCGTCGTTAATAAAAACGTCGCTAATGCCGCTGCTTCCCTTAATATTTAAACCGAGTTCTTTGCTGAGAGGAATAAGCGTATTGCCGGAAAGAACGAATAGTCCGTTGTTGTACGTGGATATCCAAATATTGCCTTCGCGGTCTTCAATAATTTTCCGGATAATAAATTTATCAAGCGCATTTAACGACTTATTATTAACAAACCGATTGTTTTCAACAATTACAATACCGCTTTGCGTTCCAATCCAAAGTCTGTTTTTCGAATCAAAAAAAATAGTTTTCAAAATAAGATTGGAGCAAAGCGATTCGGGAAGCGCTTCAATAAAACGATTGTTAGAATAAAATAAAATTTTATTGTCGGTTGTAACAATCCAAATTCCGCCGTTCCTATCTTCCGAGACCGCTCGCATTTCATAGCCGCCAAATTCGTCTAAAGTATCCAAATTAGTAAATTGCCCGTTTGAATATTTTAAAATTCCTTTGTTAAACGAACTCAGCCAGATTGTTCCATCGGAAGTTATAAATGATTTGTTAATCGAAGAATAATCAAACGTAGAATTTTCGTCGTAACGGAAAGATTCGTTTTCAAGAATTATGAATTTATCCGTTCCAGCCGTAAATAAGATTCGCCCCTGAGAATCCGCAAAAAAATTCCTGATCAAGTTTTTCTTAAACAACGGCTGATTATCGGAATTATATATCTTAAAATTTAATCCGTCGAATCGGACCAAACCGTTATCGGTTGCAAACCAAATGAAACCGTTTTCATCCTTAAGAATTTTGAAAATCCTATTGCTCGGAAGCCCTTCTTCCACGGTCCACTTTTCAGTTATTAGCCCCAAATTTTTTTTGCCCGAATCAAAAATAGAAGAGCCTTTTCCCCGAGCAAAAAGATAAAGCGGAAATAAAAGGATGAGGATTTTAAGTATAAGAATTTTACGATTATTCATAAAACGAATTTAGAAAAAATCCGGGTCGAAGGAAAATAAATAATCCGATGTTTTTGTAATTATACCGGAAAACTTATAATTGCCCTTAAGAGAATATAGAGAGGAATCAAATTTCAGTTCCCCACAAAACATGCGGCAGTCTCCCGCTTAAAACGCGCTGGAATAACTTGAAAGAATTAAATGTAAAGTTGAAACTATTTTACTAATAAATCAACTGTTCGCATAGTATTACAATTTAAATCTTTCCCGATAAATGGAACATTCCGCTTTCGGAAAAACACCCC
>JAADIR010000067.1 GCA_013151245.1 Chlorobiota bacterium | reverse complement strand
CTCGATACCGTTAAATACGACACGACTTGTCCGTTCGTGGAAAAAGTTTGGAACCGCGCCGCCTCGCTCGGAGATGAAGATTATACGGTCGTCATTCACGGGAAAGCGAATCACGAAGAAACGCGCGCGACGTTTTCGCACAGCGCTTCAAACGGAAAATCGTTGATTGTTAGAAATCTTGAAGAAACAAAATTTCTCGCCGAAGCGATTTTGGGAAAAGTTGCGGAAATGGAATTCTATGAGTTTTTTACCGGACGTCATTCCGACGGATTTGATTTCAAAAGCGATTTGATAAAAGTCGGCGTCGTAAATCAAACGACGATGCTCGCCTCCGAAACAGAAGCTATTGCGGATTATTTGAAAGAGACGATGATGAAAAAATACGGCGCGGAAAAGTTAAATTTACATTTCGCCGATACCCGCGACACGCTTTGCTATGCGACTAACGACAATCAGAAAGCCACGGCGGGACTGCTTAAAACGGATTCCGATTTATCGATTGTAGTCGGCGGTTACAACAGCTCAAACACAACGCATATCGTCGAATTGCTGGAAGAAAAATTTCCCGTCTATTTTATCGCATCCGAAAACGAAATAATATCCGAAAATGAAATCGAACATTTTGATATCCGCGAGAAAAAAAATCTTCGAACGAAAAACTTTTTGCCAACCGGAAAGGAAGTAAATATCGCGTTGACGAGCGGCGCTTCGTGTCCCGATTCTGTGGTTGACCGCGTGATGCTTAAATTGCTTTCATATTTCGAAACCGATAAAACGCCGGAAGAAGCGCTGGAAGCGGCTTTTAAAAAGGAATAGCTCAACGTTTTCTTCCCAAATTAATTGAAATATGGCAAGTTTGTTGACGCGAGTTGTCTTTTTGTTATCTATTACTCCGGTTGGAAATATCTTTTTTAAATAATAGTTCGTAGAATAATACAATAATCATCACATAAAAAGAAATATACATCAACATTGCCGAAGCGATTGTCAGAAAAATAAATCCTTCGTGAACGTAGCGTATTCCCCAGATTGATAGAAACGTAACTAACGTTGAAACAAGCGGTTCGATTATCAGAAAAGTTTTCCAAAAATCCGTTATTACAGAATTAAAATAAAAAATAAATCCCAATGCGCCGAAAATCAAAGCGAATGAAATTATATGCGAATGGGTTGTGATAAGCATCTCGGAAATCGGTTTGGGATAACTTTCGGCTATTTCAAATTCATCGGCGTTTGTTGGAGACCCGTTGTATCTTTCGATTGTTCCAGCCGGCGTTAAGTCTGTAGTAAATTGTAAGTAAATGATTCCCGTTGAAACGCCGGCGCCAAGCGCAAACAGAAACGCCGCCAGAAAAGTCTTCAGTTGTTTGTCCAATTTATATAATTCAATATTCGCCATTATGTTCTCTGATAATAATTCAAATTATTGCAAGTCGCTCAAAATTGTTTTAATTAGAAGGGAAAGTTTCATAACGCCCTTCTTGATAGAATTTACCGAAATAGTCGCTCCGCTTATTCCGTCAATTTTTAAAAAATTTGATTCCTCGTTCATTTCAAAAAACTGTTTGTTCCATCTTGCGTCGGCTACTTGTCCTCCGTATTGCTCGCGATATTTGACGATATGATTAGAACTTATATTTCCGTTCAGATTAAAAATTGTTAAGAATGTGATTGGCTGCGCTTTTCCGTACACGTTATCCATTAATCCAATCGCCAAAAGAGAATCGTCGTGAGATACGCGCCAAACGATTACGCTTTTCGAATAGAATCTCTGCTTGGCTTCCAATTCAATTTCCTTCTTTATTCCCTCCGGTATTCCGGTATAATAAATTTTTGGAACGAGACGTCAACGTTTTCTCCGAACTCCGAGCGTATAATCGATTCGGTTTTTTCTTTTATTCCGCTTCCGACTAATACAGTCGAATAAAAAAGCAGCATCGCTATTGTAATTCTTATCATATCGCCGTATCTCAAAAACTGTAACCGACGCCGAGATTAAAAAACTTGGCGACTGCAGAATTCAATTCAATTTTGTTTTCAGAATAATCGGCTTTTAAAGTTACGCCGTCGATCGGCATAACGGCAAGACCTATCATCCATTCTTCGTGACGATACGCTTTCTCCTCGTTTCCGCCTTTCATTGTTGAAGCCGCCGTATTATAATCGGAAAATCTGAGAAAAGGAATTATCTTCCATTCCAAATCCAGGAGGTTGGAAAAATCGTATCCGAAATCGAAATAATATCCCATTGAGTTTTTAAGATTAATATTCTCATAAGAAATATTCCCAAATTCGCCGACTAAATAAAAGCCGTTCTTTACATATTTTGCGTGTAACTCAATCATAGTGAAAGGCGCGTTTGTCGAATCGCCTACGGCGTTGTTATAAACAACGGAACCTCCCGCGCGAAGTCCGTAAACGTCAATATAATCGGCGCTGAAATTATACATCATAGATGAAGCGTCCGCTTTGAATCCGTTTTGCCTTCCGTCTCTTATTCCGTTTTTCAATCTGAAATTATCGCTGTTTAAACCCTCTAACACTTTGAACTTATATTCGAATCCGGCAACCCTGCCGTAAATTCCCGCTCCGCTGCCGAACCATGTAGTTGGGATTATATACTTTGAATAACTCGGTCGTTCGACGCTTAAAAAATTTGTCGGTTCGTGGTATTCGTTTGTAATTCCCGCGGAAACCAAAAGCACGCCCGCTTGAAATCCCAAATAATCGGTATAATGATAATCGATAAAAGCCTGTTCAAGCAATAGTTCGCCCTCTCCCGAACTAACGAAATTGTGTTCCAATTCCACCTCCGATTTGAACGCCCATTTTTCCGAAAAGGAATGTCCGAAAAAGATAACGAATCTGTGAAAATCCAGAGTTTTTGAAATATCGCCGCTTTGCTCTTTATAGTTATAGTGAAGTTCGCCGTAGCCGCCTACCGTCGTTTTCGGTTCGAAGAAATCAAACTGGGCGTGAATTTGAGAATATCCCATAAGAAAAATTAAAAGAACGAATTTGAAAATATATTTGTGCGTCATAATTATCCCGAAAGTCTATTTATATTTAGACACAATCTAAATTAAAACAAGTTATTTTGCAAGAGAAATACCGTTCGGCGATAATATTAATAAGCAAACTTTATTGTATTACAAATTAAATCCTTCCCGATAAATGGAACATTCCGCTTTCGGAAAAACACCCCGACAAAAAGCATCGGGATAAATCGAAACAAGTTGTTGTTTTTGCATGCCGCGCGTTCGTTGGGATGACGAAGTTTTCTTAAGAATGAATAAGAAACTCTAACCAGTCAAACCGAAACGTCAATTGTTATGCCCGGAATTCCAAAATTCCATCATTCCAATTATCCATGCGCAGCATCCGGCGGATTATCAATTGCGGTTTACCGCGATAGGCATACCCAAACCCTTCGTATATTGCGACGGGCTGCCGCTCCTAACCGCCGCGCGTTAGCGGTCATACAAAAAATCATCCATTGATTAAATAAATATTTAATTTTTACTTGATAATTCCGGAATATTATTGTAATATTATACGGTTATTATATGAGAATTATTCTCCAAAGAATATTATTCTAGATAAAGGCGATTAAGTATGGAAAACATAAAAAACAAACTTTCTGAAAAAGGGCTAAAAATAACTCCTCAACGATTGAGTATTTTAGAGGCTATTTATAGTTTAAACCATCCAACCGCTGATGATGTAATCAAGTTCATCGGTCAAAAACATTCGAATATTGCAATCGGGACTGTATATAAAGTGCTTGATAAATTTGTTGAAA
>JAADIR010000299.1 GCA_013151245.1 Chlorobiota bacterium | reverse complement strand
AGATGAGAATTGTGGAAGTGAAATTTTTATGTTCGGCGTATATGATTTGTCGAAACGCTTCGACCGGAGTTTCAATCAGTTTCCAAATTATTTCCCATAAATTTATGTTGCTTACTTTATCGCGAATGTATGCGTTGCACGATTTACACGTCAGCAAGTAGAACGGATTTTCCGCTCCGCAGTTTTTACATATTACGTTATTTTTCATAATTATAATTTTCTCATTTTTTCAATCCTCAGGTTATCGTCTTTCGTTTCACGCAAAGAACGCAAAGTTTCATTCTCTCATTTTCACATAAACTCATTCTCTTTTTATCTTTACCTTTTACCCTCTGTTCCTTTTAACCTTTTTCCCTATTATCTGTTAAAATAAAACTTCATTCTAACTTCCGGAACGCGGATTTGCAGATTTTCTCCGACGTCAAAATCAAAGAGATGCGCGTCAACGTAAGCGTCGATTAAATTGAGTAAATAAGTAAGACCGATATAGACCGACATCAGATCACGCTGGTCGCGATAAAAATCTCGTTGTCTGAGATATGACCCGTCTCCGGAATCATCGTTAATACTTTCCGAATAGAGCTGTGCATATTTATCATACAAATCGTCGTAAAAAGTCCAGCCGTAAATGAACCCGCCGAGAGCCGCCCAGAAAATCGGAGCTTTCCAATATGATTCGTTGTAAATCTGTCCCCAACCGGGAATGATTGCGCTTCGTAAAACAGCGCCCCACGGCGATTTTGTCATTACAAAAAGAGAATCATTTGTTACGACGCTGACGGTATCGCTTTCAGTTTGCGCGTAAGTAGCCGACGCTCCGATCAGAAATGCAAGTAATATAATTTTAATTATACTTTTCAATGATATCAAAAAGATCAAATAGTCTGTCTAATTCGTCGTTTGAGTAGAACTCGATTGCGATAGTTCCTTTGCCGCTTTTATCTTGCTTGCAAATAACTTTCGTTCCGAAAACGCCGCGAAGTTTATCTTCAAGATCGCGTAGAGAAATTTCCGCCGCGCCGCCGCTTTTCGGTTTTTCGGTTTTATCTTTTTTCGGCGACGACAATTTTTTAATCAGCGCTTCCGTTTTTCTTACGGAAAGTCCCGCGCTTTTAATTTTTGCTAACATTTCTTTTTGAATAAGTTTCGACGGAACGTTAATAAGCGCGCGGGCGTGTCCCATCGTGATCTCTTTGTCGATTAAACTTTTTTGTATTTCTTCCGGGAGTTTAAGAAGACGAAGAAAATTCGTAACGGTGGAACGTTCTTTGCCGACTTTCTTTGCAATCTCGTCGTGCGAAAGGTTGCATTCTTCCAAAAGTTTTTTGTATGTGTCGGCAATTTCAATCGGGTTAAGGTCTTCGCGCTGAAGGTTTTCAATCAGCGAAAGAGCGAGCATCGCTTCCTTGCTTTCGACGCGCAATATGTATGCGGGAATGTCGAACATCCCGATTTCTTTACACGCGCGAAGTCTTCGTTCCCCCGAAATCAATTCATATTTATTTTCCTTCGTTCTGCGAACCGTTACCGGCTGAATCAATCCGTTTTCAAGTATGGAAAGTTTCAACTCCTGCAAGGCTTTCGAATCGAATTCCCTTCTCGGCTGATACGGGTTTGGGGATATTCTTTCGACGGGAATTTTCGCAAGCAGATTTTTCGATTTGCCGTCGTCGGTTTGCAACTCTTTGTTTGAAACTATCACCGGCTCGTCGTTGTTCTTGTTAGCCGTCGGATTGATAAGAGCGCTTAATCCCCTTCCGAGTCCGGGTTTAATTTTTGTCATCTTTCAATTTCCTTTTGGTTGAAATTCTTTTTAATAATCTCTTCAGCCAAAGCCATATAATTTTTTGCGCCGGTTGAAATAGCGTCGTAATGAAGAACCGGTTTTCCATGGCTCGGCGCTTCCGAAAGACGGACGTTGCGGTGAATAATCGTATTAAAAACTTTTTCGCCGAAATACTTTTTCACTTCTTCAACGACTTGATTTGAAAGTCTGAGCCGGCTGTCGTACATAGTTAGCAGAACGCCTTCAACGGTCAGTTTTTGATTCAGTCCTTTCTTTACGATGTTAATCGTATTCAGCAATTGCCCCAAACCTTCGAGCGCAAAATATTCGCATTGAACGGGAATGAGAACCGAATCCGAAGCGGTAAGCGCGTTTAACGTGAGCAAACTCAAAGAGGGCGGACAATCGATGAAAACAAAATCATAATCTTCCGATATTTTACCGATCTGTTCGCGCAGCATGGTTTCTCTGTTTTTCATCGAAACCATTTCCACTTCGGCGCCGACTAAATTGATGTTAGACGGAATAATATCTAAGTACGGAATATAAGTGTTTTGAATGCACGTCCGCGCGTCTTCGACGCCAATAAGAACTTGGTAAATCGAATAGTCGTTTTCTTCCGTTCCAAGTCCCGACGTTGAGTTTGCCTGCGGGTCGATATCAATCAGCAAAGTTTTCTTTTCGGTCGCGGCAATTGAGGCGGAAAGGTTTATGGCGGTAGTGGTTTTGCCCACTCCGCCCTTTTGATTTGTTATCGCAATAATCTTAGCCATAAATTCAACATTAATTCATATTCAAATTGTGAATATAATAATTCTATTTTTCTATTCCGCTATTTATTACAACTCAATTTCTTCGCCGTATTCCAAGACGCGACATATCTTACCAATTGCTTCAACTTTTTCTTTGAATTCGAGAGGATCCGCGGCAATTATCTCCCATGTATTATAATGCATCGGGATTACGGTTTTCGGATTGACAAATTCCACCGCTTTGACTGCGTCGTCGATACCCATCGTGAAATTATCTCCAATGGGGCAAAGCATGTAATCGATTTTGTTCAGTTCGCCAATCAATTTCATATCAAGAAAAAGTCCGGTGTCGCCCGCATGATAAATATTCTTTCCGTCAATTGAAAGAACGACTCCCGCCGGTTCCCCGCCGTAATCTCCTTCCGGCGTGATTGATCCGTGATGCGCGATCGTAAGTTTCACTCTGCCGAAATCAAAATTGTATCCGCCGCCGATGTGCATGTTATGCGCTTTGCATCCTTTGCCCGCGGCGTAATTAGCTATTTCATTGTTAGCAATTATTAAGCAATCGGATTTCCCCGCAATCTTAAAGGCGTCGCCGACGTGATCGCCGTGAGCGTGAGTAATAATAATGTAATCAGCCGTTACGTCGTCAGACTTTACGGGCGACGTAGGATTGTCGTCTAAAAAAGGATCGATCAAAATAACTTTTCCGTCGTCAGTCGTAATCTGAAAGGCGGAGTGCGAAAAATATTTCAGCTTCATTTTAACCTCCGTAATTATTCTTAAAATATTTAATAGTTCCGAGTAATTGAAGGATTATTTAGGAAATATAATTACTGATATTTAAATAGAAAAACAAGAAATTTTCCTAATCAATTGAGAATAGCAAAGCGATAAAGAGAATTACTTTTTTTGCGAAGAATATTTTAATATCATTTTTTGAATAAAACTTTCAAAAATCCGATAATCGTTTCAACGTTTTTCATTTTGCTTTCGTTGTCGTTGTAAATTGTCGGGACGTCGATGAATTTAATTTTCATTCCGTTCTTCGCAGCTTTAACAAGCATTTCGCTTTCCGCTTCGAAACCGTTAAAAGAAGGGAGAATCTCTTTTAATTTTTCAGCGCGGAATATTCTAAAACCGTTTTGCGTATCTTTCATAATAGTTCCGGTTTTAGCGCTCAACAACATTGAAGAAAGCGCGTTGCTGATTTTTCTTGAGAAAGGCATCGGCGAAATATCGTTCATTCTATTGCCGACGACTAAATCGGCATTCCGAACGGCTTCAATGAATTTCGGGATAAGCTCCGGAGGATGCTGAAAATCAGCGTCGAGCGTAACAACGAAATCAAAGTCCATTTCCGCCGCTCTTTCCAGACCGGTTGTAAGCGCGCTTCCTTTCCCTAAATTTATTTTATGGGAAATAATCTCAAAATTATTTTTTTTACAATCGATTAAAAAACCGTCGTTTGAACCGTCGTTCACGGCAATTACATAATCGGCGAATTTTAAGGTTTCGCAAATAATATCATCAATGAATTTTGCTTCGTTGTAGAACGGAATTACCGCGCAGACTCTATTTGTGTTTTCCGAATGCTTCAAAGATGCTCTTAATTCCTTTTTCTTTTGAAACGTTCATTGCGGAAGTTAAAATGTTGCGGAGAGCTTCTTTTGAGAGTCCGCGTTTCAGATGTCCTCCTTCGGCTACCGAGATTCCTCCGGTTTCTTCCGAAACAATAATGCTGATTACGTCCGCTTCTTCGCTAACGCCAAGCCCCGCTCGATGGCGCATCCCCAAAGTTTCTCCGGCATAGACGGGATTGTTAGTCATCGGAAGCTGGCAGCCGGCGGCTTCAACAATATCTCCTTTGATAATTACCGCGCCGTCGTGCAGAGAAGAACGGGGAAAGAATATTGTAGTCAATAAGTTTTTTGTCACCTTCGCGTTGATTATATCGCCGGTCGCCGCAATGCCCGCCAAGCCGCTTGATTTAACAATAACGATAAGCGCGCCGTGCTGTTTCTGCGCAAGTTCGAAAACCGATTCGGTAATAATATCGGCGACGGTTTTATCTTCTATTTTCAATAACGGTCGGAAAAACGGAGATTTGCCGAGCGACTGGAGAAGTCTTCTAATTTCCGGCTGAAAAAGAATGATGAACGCAAAGACCCAAGCGTCGCGCACCAATGCAAGCAGCCAGCCGAGCGTTTTTAAATCGATAGCCTGCGCGATGAACGAAAGGACAAGAACGATTATCAATCCCAAAAATATCTGCGCCGCAATCGTTCCGTGAATTGCGACGTAAAGTTTGTAAATTATCAACGAGACGAGCGCAATGTCAATCACGTCGAGCAGGGTTACGCTTAAAAATCCTATTTTAAAAAGTTCAAACAACTATTTATTTTTCCCCTTTTACAATCTGCTTAAAATATTTCTTGTTTGATTCGCCAATTTAACGTTGTGCGTTCTGATGATTGACGCGCCGTTTTTAACCGAAAGCGCTTCGAGGAGCGACGTCGGTTCGTCTCGATTTTCAACTTCTAAATTTAAACTTTTTCCGATAAAAGATTTCCTCGAAAGCCCGATTAATATCGGATAATTTAAAGATTTAAATTCGCTCAGTCTGCGAAGTATCTCAAAATTATTTTCAACGCTTTTCCCGAATCCTATTCCCGGGTCCACAATAACATTTTCCACGCCCCTCTTTTTTGCTTCTTCGGTTTTTGCGGATAGGAATTCGATAATTTCCGAAACGACGTCCGAATATTCCGGCGAATTCTGCATCGTACGCGGCGTTCCCTTCATGTGCATCAAAATATAAGGCGCATTAAATTCCGCCGCTACCGTTAATATTTTTTTGTCAAATTCAAACGCCCCGATATCGTTAATTATTTTCGCTCCGGTTTTCAACGCTTCTTCGGCTACGATTGATTTTGTCGTGTCAATTGAAATAATTGCATCCGGTTCTATTTTAAGAAGGGCTTCAATTACCGGAAGAACTCTTTTCAATTCTTCATTAACCGGAACTTCCTCCGCTCCGGGTCGCGTCGATTCGCCTCCGACGTCAATTATATCGGCGCCGTCTTTCAAAAGTTCAATTCCTCTTTGAACGGCGGAATCCAATTCGTAATATTTTCCGCCGTCTGAAAATGAATCGGGCGTTACGTTAAGGACGCCCATTATTAAATATTTGTTAACGGAAAATTCTAAATTACTAATGTTATTATATTTACTATTAAAACTTAAATATTCTTTTACTAATCTATTTAAATCTTTAATTATCTGCGCCTGTCCGGTTTCATTTGTTGAATAAAACAATTTTACCGCGGAAGAAAATAGAAAAATATTTTTACAATTATCTTCGGATGAAATGAAAGAACGAATTTTCCCGCGGTTCAACATATCGAGCAAAGCCGGCAATTGATCGGGATTTTCAACATTTGAAATTTCGCACGCTAAATCAAACTCGCCGATTAAACTTTCGGAGAATCCGTATTTAACTTTGAAATAGTCAAGACTCGATACGTTATTAAGATTGATTTGACGAAACAGCATATTTATTTCCGCCGAAGATTTACGAGAAATACGCTTTTAATCAGCGTTTAAGATAGATTTAAATTTTAAACAAGTTTGAGCGATATCGTCGGATCTAAAAACCGACGAACCCGCTACGAATATATCGCATCCTGCTTTCGCAACTTCCGCCGCATTTTGCAAATTAATCCCGCCGTCGATTTCAATCAGAAAATCCAAATTCTTTTCATTACGAATTGAATTCAGATTTTTAATTTTATCAAGCGTGTAACTAATAAATTTCTGCCCGCCGAAACCCGGATTAACCGACATAACCAAAACAAAATCTACCGCGGATAAAATATCATCAAGCGTTGCAACCGGCGTCGCCGGATTTATTACTACGCCCGCTTTCACATTCAAACTTTTGATGAACGAAATTGTTCTATCGAGATGAACGACTTCCTCCCGATGGACGGAAATATAATCGGCTCCGGCGTTTGCAAAATCATGTATGAATCTGTCGGGTTCTTTTATCATTAAATGAACGTCGATAGGCATATCTGAAATTCTGCGGACGGCTTCGACTATAAACGGACCGAACGTGATGTTAGGGACGAATCTTCCGTCCATAATATCGCAGTGTATAATATCCGCGCCGCCTTTTTCAATCGGCTCAATTTGAGAAGCGAGATTTGTGAAATCGGCGGACAATATTGAAGGGGCAAGTTTTTTCATCTATTCCACTTTAGATTTTGTAACCCAAACGTCAATGCTGTCGCCAACGTTCACCAATCTTCCTTCGCTGGGCAATTGGTCGAAAATTGTGTTCGGCAACAAATTAGGCGAAATTTGATAATTGACTTTTCTAATAAAAAGAGAATTATTTCGTAGAAGTCTTTCCCCTTTTCTCAACGATTTTCCAATTAAATTCGGAACGCGGATCATGCCGATCTTCGGGCCGACGCTCACTTTCATATCGACTACGCTCCCTTTTGCAATATTTTCATTCGCTTCCGGCGTTTGTTCAATAACGGTTCCCGCGGCAAATTCCGAGCGGACTTTTTCTATTTCGCCGATAATCAATCCGTTTCGCTCAACGGTTATTTTAGCGTCGCGTAAAGTTTTGCCTACTAACGTCGGCATTTTTACAAGCGGTTCTCCGCCGCTAATATAAAGGTAAATCCTTCTTCCTTCTTTTACCAAAGTGTTTGCGTGAGGGCGGCAGTAAATTACATGATCTTTAGGAACGTTTTCGTCGTATTTCGGACCTTCTATAATCGGATTCAATTTCAGAGAAACCAATATTTTAACCGCTTCCGTTTTACTTTTGCCAATTAAATTCGGAACTCTGAATTCCGGAGCTTCGACATACCACGGTAAAATAACCGAGTTCATCAGAATCACAAAAGCAATGATAATGAAGATTACGGCGAGCGGAATAAAGACAATCTTTTTTGTAATTTTTTTCATTCTTCAAATATATCTAATGAAATATTTTTTGACAACATATATTTTATATTCTTGCGGTTATTTTTTATCTTGACGACTCTTTATTCAAAGTTTATTATTAATTCAATATTTCCAAGTTAAATGATTTAGAGGAATTATGTTAAAAAATCACCCAAAAGGATTATTAGTTCTTTTCTTTACTGAAATGTGGGAACGATTCGGGTTCTACACAATGCTTGCAATATTTGTGCTGTACCTACAGGAAAATTTCGGTTGGGATACCGCAGACGTTACAAATATTTACGGAATATTTTTAGGCGCGGTTTATTTTACGCCGATAGCGGGCGGATGGATAGCCGATAATGTTTTAGGCTACCGCAAAACTATTATCATAGGAGCCGTCACAATGGCGGTCGGTTATATTATTATGTCTATCCCGACAAAGGAACCGATGCTGCTTTTTACTGCGCTTGGAATTCTTGCAATCGGGAACGGTTTGTTCAAAGCAAACATTTCCGTCCTCGTCGGCAACTTGTATTCCCACAGCAACGGTTCGCTGAAAGACGCCGGTTTCAATATATTTTATATGGGAATTAACATCGGGGCGTTTTACGCTCCGCAGGCTGCAAAAGGAATTAAAGATTTTTTGATGAGCAACTACAACGTTACTTTATCCGAAGGCTACAACGCCGCTTTTGCAGTCGCGGCGGTTGGGATGCTTTTATCAATAATTATTTTCACTGTTTTCAAGAAGCATTATCTGGACGCCGATTTTACTTCGAAACATAAAATAAACGAAGACAGAGATATTGTTTTAACGAAAAAGCAGGAGAAAGAAAGAGTAATTGCATTGATGACCGTATTCGCAATCGTTATCTTTTTCTGGATGTCTTTTATGCAGAACGGCGCCGCATTAACGCTCTTCGCAAAAAATTACACTTACAGTTCGGTTGACAGTTTTACGTATATCTTTTTTGACATTATAGGGCTTCACGCCGTTCTGTTTGTGCTTCTCGGCGGAGCCGCAATGTTAAGGAAAAAATCAACTCCGAAAGTTAAGGCGATAGGAGGAGGATTTTTCTTAGTCGGTTTGGTTGTTTTGTTTTACAAAATATCAAATTTCCCGGGCGAAAATCCTATTGCGCCCGAACAGTTTCAATCGTTCAATCCGATGTTCATCGTTCTGCTCACTCCAATAATCGTAGCCTTTTTTGCATACTTAAATAAGAAAGGAAAAGAACCTTCGTCTCCCGGCAAAATCGGCATAGGAATGATTATTTCCGGCGCGTCGTTTCTGATTATGGTTGTCGCTTCAATGGGGCTAAGTTCCGTTCACAGTTTAAGCGGAGGAGTCTCGTCGGTTACCGTTTCGCCGTATTGGCTAATGTCGACTTATTTCTCGCTCACAATAGCGGAATTGTTTTTAAGTCCGATGGGTCTTTCGTTTGTTTCCAAAGTTGCGCCGCCAAAAATGAAAGGTTTAATGATGGGAGGTTGGTTTGCTTCAACTGCAATAGGCAACTACCTGTCCGGATTTGTCGGAAGATTCTATCAAAATTGGGAACTATGGCAGTTCTTTTTATTCTTGACAATTGCATCGCTTGTTTCAGCCGGATTAATTGCGATATTTCTAAAACGGCTTCGGGCGGCGACAGAATAATTAATTTTCTCAAAGATGCTTCCTTTTTTTAGGAAGCATCTTGATTTTTTATTATTTTCAACAGTCTAAATTAATATCGTGAATTATTTCGTTGAAATTTTTCCCCTTCCGTTCCGATATAAGACATCATTTTTCACACAATAAACTTTAAGGAGATTTATGTTTAAGAACCATCCTAAAGGATTATCAATTCTGTTTTTTACCGAGATGTGGGAGCGATTCGGTTTTTATACGATGCTCGCAATTTTTGTTTTCTATTTAAAAGAAAATTTCGGTTGGGACGCTCAAACGGTTACGAGCGTTTACGGAACATTTCTCGCTCTCGTTTATTTCACGCCCATAATCGGCGGCTGGCTTGCAGACAATTATCTCGGATATGGAAAAACAATTTCCATAGGCGCTGTTACAATGGCTATCGGCTATACTCTTCTCGCAATTCCAACTCATTCTACGGCGCAGTTATATCTTGCTCTCGGCGTAATAATTATCGGGAACGGTTTATTTAAAGCAAATATTTCCGTTCTTGTCGGGAATCTTTACGCCCACTCCGAATCGTCGAGAAAAGACGCCGGATTTAATTTGTTTTATATGGGAATAAATATCGGCGCTTTTTACGCTCCTCAAGCGGCGGCGGGCATTAAGAATTTTATGATGAATAATTTCGGTTCGACCTTAGCGCAGGGATATAACGCCGGTTTTGCGATATCGGCGATAGGAATGATTATCTCTTTAATTGTTTTCACTATCTTTAAAAATTATTACAAAGACGCCGATTTCCAATCAAAAAAAGTCGTCAACCACGAACGCGATATTAAGCTTACTAAATCAGAAGAAAAAGCAAGAATAGGCGCATTGCTAACGATTTTTGTGATAGTAATTTTCTTCTGGATGTCTTTCCATCAAAACGGAGCGGCGCTTTCGCTTTTTGCTAAAACATACACTTCTCTTCACGTCGGGAAATTGATGTACTTATTATTCGATTTTTTCGGACTCAATGCGGTTCTTTTGTTGTTCATCGGTTTGGGATTTTTACTCTCTAAAAATTCAAACTCAAAAGCCAAAATGTACGCCGGCATAGCCGTAGCGGCTGCGCTTATAGTAATTTTTATAAAACTTTCCACTTTAGGCGAAAACAATGAAATTTCTCCCGAGCAGTTCCAATCGTTTAATCCGATGTTTATTATTCTGTTGACGCCTGTCGTAGTGGGATTATTTAAATATTTAAATTCAAAAGGAAAAGAACCTTCGTCTCCCGGTAAAATCGGACTCGGCATGATTTATACGGCGCTTGCGTTTACGGTGATGATGGTAGCCTCTTTCGGTTTGCCCGCAGTGCACACGCTAAACGGCGAAGCGTCGGCGATGACGGTTTCGCCGTTTTGGCTAATCTCGTCTTATCTGGTTGTCACCGTTGGGGAATTGCATTTAAGCCCGATGGGTTTGTCGTTTGTTTCCAAAGTGGCGCCGCCTAAAATTAAAGGATTGATGATGGGGCTTTGGTTCGGAGCGACGGCAATAGGAAATTATCTTTCCGGTTATGTAGGAAGATTTTATCAGAATTGGGAAGTTTGGCAGTTTTTTGCGCTGCTCGTCGTCACCTCGCTGCTTGCCGCTCTGCTTCTTAGAGTATTCCTTAGGAGGTTGAAGGAAGCGACTGCGTAACTGACTTTTGAGCAAAATGGATTTTTATTATAATTATTTTGCAGTTAAATTTACGTAAAATTATTTTTCTATTAAACGGAATGAATATTAAATGAATATCGCAATTTATGAAGATAAGAAAAGCGAGAATTTTCATCCGCTCTCGTTAACAAGACCGGTTTTTGATTTGCGGTGTGGAATTTTCACTCTTCGCGAAAAAATTGAATTGCAATTTCCGGACGCGGATATTATCCTCCGCGTCCGAAATTTTTTATTTGATAAAACAAAAGAAAATTATCCCGATTATCAAGTGAATGATTTTTCCGGCTCCGAGTCTATTCTTTTTATCAACGGAAGAATTCTTGCCGACGCCAATCTCCATGAACTTTTACAGACGGACAGAGACAACGTTTTATTTTATTGCAACGACGAAATTGTCGCCGCAAAAACAAACGTCTCCGATTACGAAGATTTTTTCTTTCTTCTTTTCAACGATTTGGAAAACAATTCGTTCGACTATTTTGAAAAAGTTGAAATCGAAGTTCAAACAGTTGAATATACTTGGGACCTTGTCAATAATAACGGAAGAGAAATTGTTAAGGACATCGAAACGCTTGTAAATAAAGAGGACCCAACGATTCAAGGCAAAGTTTACGACGGAGTCGCTCTTTTAAATAAAAAAGATATTTTTTTGGGCGAAGGTTCTAAAATTAAACCGGGCGTTGTGCTCGACGCGGAAAACGGTCCTATTTACATCGGTAAAAACGTTACGATTTTTCCCAACGCGGTAATCGAAGGACCTTGTTTCATCGGAAATAATTCCAAAATTAAAATCGGCGCGAAGATTTATGAAAACGTTTCTATCGGAGAAGTCTGTAAAATAGGCGGCGAAGTGGAAGAGTCTATAATTCATTCATATTCAAACAAGCAGCACGACGGTTTTCTCGGACATTCTTATCTCGGCTCGTGGGTTAATCTCGGAGCGGACACCAACAACAGCGATTTAAAAAATAATTACGGAAACGTAAAAGTAACGATTAACGACGAAGAGATCGACTCAGGCTCAATGTTTGTAGGGCTTACGATGGGCGATCATTCCAAAACCGGCATAAACACTATGTTTAACACGGGAACTGTCGCCGGAGTTTGCGCCAATATTTTCGGTTCCGATTTTCCGCCCAAATATATTCCATCCTTCTCGTGGGGCGGCGCGAACGGTTTCGTTCAACATGATCTTGAAAAGGCGCTTGCAGCGGCTGAAAAAGTTATGCAAAGAAGAAACGTTGAGTTTACCAAAGCGGACGAAAAGGCGCTCCGTTTCATTTTCGATTTCACTTCGGAAGAAAGAAAGAAAAGAAATTTCTAATCGCTTTCAATTCATTTAACCGGTTTGCCATGAACGGATTCAATCCACGTATTCACTCACAAATAAACGGCGCTTATGTTCGCTAACTATTTATATTTGAAAAGAGCCGTTTTTGAATTGAACGATACTTTGCGAAACGCGCGAATAGCGGAAATATTCACGCAGGAAAGAGATCGTCTTTATTTT
>JAADIR010000219.1 GCA_013151245.1 Chlorobiota bacterium | reverse complement strand
TGTCAAATATGCACCGGAATGCAAATTTAATGTATAGCGATAATGCGGTTCCTATTGTTACGTTAAACAAAGTGGCGGAAAATGCGTATGAAATTCGTTTAAAAGTTCTGGATATTATTTCCGGAGAGGATGCTAACTCTTACAAAAGCGCCGAAAATAAAATAATAGAACTTGAAAAATCTCTTGAAACAAATCTTTCGAATTTGCAAAACACAAATTTGAATAAAGAGGAAACGACATATTTAACTTCTTTGAAAAACACATCTGATGATTTTCTTTCCAGAACTAATGAAATAATTCAGCTTGTAAACAAAAATCAATTTGACGAAGCGCTTAAACTTGAAAAAGGGTCTTTTAAAAAGGACGCGGATAACGCAATAAAGACAATCAATGAGTTTACGGCAATCTTTGAACATAAAGCCGATTCGCTGAATAATGTAATTGTTAAAGATAACAAGTATGCAAGTATTGAAATTTACTCCGTTCTTTTTATCGGAATTATTTTAATAATATTAATAGGATTTTTTATATCCCGTTTAATCAGCAATCCGCTTGCGCAACTAACCGACAGACTTCACAATTTGCGTAAAGTTTGTGTCGCTAGTCTGGAAAAAGGCGCAACGCAAATGGCAAAAGGAGATCTCAATATTCACATGACTACAAGCACTAAACCGTTGGAAGTCAAATCAAAAGATGAACTTGGAATGTTATCCGGCAATGTAAATGAAATAATAAAAATGACGCAAAAAACCGTTGCTTCGGTTGATTCGGCGGCAAAAACAATTGAACAATTGGTTGCGGAATCTAAGGCAATTGTAAAAGCTACAATTGACGGTGATCTTTCCAAAAGAACCGACGCGGAAAAATTTGAAGGCGAATATAAAGTTATTTTAGACGGGTTAAACGAAACTATTAAAACAATAGCAAAACCGATAGACGAAGCAAAAGAAGTTCTTGAAATTATGGCTTCGGGAGATTTTACGGCAAGAGTAGCGGGAGATTATCCCGGAGATTATCGAATTTTGAAAGATAGTATAAACCAAGTTGCAGATTCGTTGAACGAAGCGTTTCTAAAAGTAATGGACGCCGCCGAAGCCACGGCAAGCGCGAGCACGCAAATTTCATCCAGCGCCGAAGAGATGGCCGCCGGTTCCCAGGAACAAAGCGCGCAAACAGGCGAGGTTGCAACGGCGGTTGAACAAATGACCGCGACTATTATTGAATCGACAAAAAATGCGACAAAAGCGGCGGAGCTTGCAAAACAATCCGGCGATACGGCAAAGGACGGAGGAAGCGCGGTTGAACAAACAATCAGCGGAATTGAAAATATTGCTAATGTAGTTGCAGACGCAGCCGAAAAGGTCGAGGAATTAGGCGAAAGCAGCAATAAGATTGGCGAAATAATTCAAGTAATAAATGATATTGCCGATCAAACAAATTTGCTTGCGTTAAATGCGGCAATTGAAGCCGCCAGAGCCGGCGAGCAAGGACGCGGATTTGCAGTGGTTGCCGACGAAGTTAGAAAACTTGCCGAAAGAACAACTTCCGCGACAAAAGAAATTGCAGAGATGATTAAACAGATTCAAACCAGAACGGAACAAGCGGTTGACTCAATGCGAAAAAGCAAAGAAGGAACAATCCAAGGGAAAGAATTAGCGGTTA
Source organism: Chlorobiota bacterium (assembly GCA_013151245.1). Taxonomy (GTDB): domain Bacteria; phylum Bacteroidota; class Ignavibacteria; order Ignavibacteriales; family Melioribacteraceae; genus JAADIR01. The sequence goes on along the minus strand of JAADIR010000219.1, from coordinate 39,958 downwards.
TATCCGGCAATTCATTAAAAGGTATAATTGCAATGTCGGACGAAGTAATGAGCGAAGTTGAACAAGTTGCAACGGCAAGCGAAGAGCAGTCCACAACCGTTGAGGAAATTAGTAAAAACGTTGCGGGAATAAATACCGTCGCTCAGGAATCGGCAATCGGCATTGAACAAATTGCCAGAGCCTCCGAGGATCTAAACCGTTTAACCGAAAACTTACGAAGTTTAGTTCAACAGTTTAAAATAAACGGAGACAACCATAGAATACTTGTAAACGGAAACGGGAATCTTCTTGAAAAAGATACTGTTGAGAGCGATTATCATTTTGCAAATTAAAATATTTTCGTATTTGTTAATAATAACTCGAAATTCGGGTGAAACTTATTTTTATTGATTTAATAAAATTTAATTGAATCTATCTTATTTAAAATAAAATAGCTAAAGAACAAGGAAAAGAATAATGAGCGAATTAGAAAATGAAATACTTCAGTTGGTAAGTTTTAAACTGGGGAAAGAAGAATTTGGCGTTGACATTCTGAAAGTTCAGGAAATAAATCGTATGCTTGAAATAACGGAAATGCCGAACGCGCCTGAATTTGTTGAAGGAATAGTAAACCTTCGAGGGAGAATTATTACTGTCGTTGATTTGAAAAAACGTTTGCGCCTTCCGATAAAACCTCACGATAATACAACGCGAATAATAGTTGTTGAGCTGCACGGCAAAACGGTGGGATTTATTGTTGACGAAGTAAGCGAGGTGCTGCGTATAGAATCAAGTATCACCGAGCCTCCGCCGGAAATGGTGGCGGGAATTGACGCCGACTATATTACTTCGGTTGCCAAATTAGAAAATCGGCTTCTTATACTTTTGGATTTGAACAAAATACTATCTTTTGAAGAAAAAGAAGAATTGGAAAGCGTATTGAATTAATCATTTTTAGTAATATATTATCATAACAAATCTTTAAATTGAGATTAAGTTTCCTCGATTTGGTTTATAAGATGTTAGAGAACTTAATAATTTTGCAAAAATGAAGCGGGATTTTCCTCTTTTTATCATTAACCCAAAGTATTAAATATTTTGCTATTACCCTTATTTCTCAACAAGATGTAATCATTATATTTTACTGTTGATTGAAAGAAAACAAGTCAAAATTAAATCTGAACTTTACATTTAATACTTTCAAGTCATTCCCGCACGTTTTAAGCCTGCCTTTGTCGGCAGACAGGCGGGAATCTGTTCCATAATGGATCCCCGACAAAAGCATTCGGGAATGACAATTTGATTAAACAGCGCGCTTTTTTTAGAACGGTTTCTTGTTACCATAATTTCGCATCTACGATGCTTTTTAATCACTCACGTTACGCGAATTGTAATCAGCCGTCATTGCGAGGAGGAGTCCGGCGTTAGTCGGACAACGACGCGGCAATCTATCAAACAACTGTACAATACCGAAATTGTAACGATTGAGGCAGATTGCCGCGTCGTCCCGATTTGCAGAATGCTGTGCATGAATCGGGAATCCTTGCAACGACGCATTATTTTGTTGTTTTTGACGCATATTAAAACACTGCGTAACGTGAGTTAATAAAATGTAAAGTTGTTCTCCGTTGTTTCAACCGTTGATTTTTGCCGCTCTTCATCTTTTGACGCCGGTTGTCATAATCAGCTGTGCTTTTCTTATTTCATGCGATAGATTGAGACTGAATTTTCAAAACAAAAAGGAGTTGAAATGCAATCCAATCAAAAAACAAAAGTTATTCTAAGCGCAATATTATTGACGGTCTTTTTTATTATTTCAATGAAAACTATGGCTTCAACATTCGACGTAACCGTAACGGGAAAAGGAAAGCCGATAATTTTCATTCACGGCTACGCTTCCGAAAAATCGGTTTGGAATGAAACGGTCGATTTTTTAAAATCCGATTATCAATGCCATATAATTCAAATAGCGGGATTTGCCGGGAAAGATCCGGTTAATAAGGATAATTTTTTATCCGCCGTTAAAGACGATATTGCCGAATACATAAAAAGCAACAATCTTGAACCGGCAATACTAATCGGTCATAGCATGGGCGGTTTTCTCTCTTTATGGCTGGCGTCGGAATATCCCGAACTGGTTTCAAAAGTCGTTAGCGTTGACGGAGTTCCCTACTTATCCGCGATCGTTAATCCCGCGGCTACGCCGGAGACTCAAAAGGAATACGCAAAAAAATTATTTAATTACGATAACGATTTTGCCGAACGCGAAAACGGAATGACCGACGAACAACTAATGCAGATTTTTTCCACAATGACAATCCATGAAGAAAAAACGCCCGTTTTGTTTGAATGGACAAAGAAATCCGACGCGCGAACTTTAAACCAAACTATGTTTGAAATGATGACGACCGATCTCAGAGAAAACGCAAAAAATATTGAAGCGCCGGTCTTGGTTTTCGGCGCATGGATAGCTTATAAAAACTACGGCGCCACAAAAGAAAGCACGTATAAATTGTACGAAGCGCAATTCCAAAATGTTAAAGATCATAAAATTATGTTGACTAACAAAGGAAAACACTTTATAATGTGGGATGATTTTGAGTGGTATTCTTCCGCTATAAAAAAGTTTTTACAAAAATAAGTTGACGGTTTATTTGAGGAAAGTAACTTGCGATTGCTTTATAATAAATCGCGCAAATCAATTACGGAAATATGAAAACAAAAATTACATACTGGATATTCCAAATTTTGGGTTGGGGAATTTATCTTACCGTCGGATTGCTTCTGACGGCTAATTCCGGTCAGAATGCTATGAAATGGTTCCCCGTGTTTTTCATAAAAACGGCGCTTCTTCTTTTTATGACCCATCTTTTGAGAAATTATATTATTAAAATTGACTTGTTAAATCTTCCTGCGCGGAAAATTGTTTTTACGCTTACTGCGGCGGTTATTGTTATTTCAATGACCGCCAATTTAACGGTCTCGCTTTTGATGCTTCAGCCGTTTAAGTTAATAACGTGGGAACAATACAGCGTGAAAGCGTTTATTTATTACTTTTTATACGAAGGCTTTATCGTAGCGGTTTGGGTTGCAATATACTTGCTGGCGGCTTTTATTAAAAAGAACAGAGAGCGTGAAATTGAAAAATGGCGGCTCGAAGTTATCGCGCAGAAAGCTCAGTTGGAGTCTCTGAAATCCCAGATAAATCCGCATTTTATTTTCAATAGTTTGAACAATATTCGTTCGCTTATTTTCGAAAATCCCAAACAAGCGGGCGAAATGATAACGCATCTGTCTAATCTTTTGAGATATTCGATTAAGCATAATGATTCGGGGAAAGAAACAATTAAAAATGAACTTGACGTTGTGAAAGATTATCTTAAATTGCAGTCGATACATCTTGAAGAAAGACTCGGTTATGAAATTAACGCCGATGAAAATATTTTGAACGTCGAAGTCCCTTCGATGTCGATTCAATTGCTGGTTGAGAATGCCGTTAAACACGGAATTTTGGAACAGCTTGAAGGCGGTTCGATTAATATCAATGTTTTCCGCAAAGGTGAAAACGCGATTATTGAGATAACGAATACCGGAGAAATAGTGGAAAAAGAAAAAAGCACAAAACTTGGAATTAAAAATGTTTCCGAAAGATTGAGATTGATGTTCGGCGCTAACGCACGGTTAACGCTAACTCAAACGGAAAAAAATCTTGTAACGGCAAAATTTAATGTGCCGCTAAACTAATCTATTATGAAAGTTGTTATTATTGACGATTCCCGATTGGCGCGAAATGAGTTGAAAAGACTTCTCTCGAATAAATCTTCAATAGAGATTATCGGCGAGGCGGCTAATTCGGAAGAAGCAAAAACAATAATTGAAAATAAAAAACCGGACGTGATTTTTCTCGATATTCAAATGCCCGGCAAATCCGGTTTCGATCTTTTGGAAGAATTGGAATTCGTTCCGAAAGTTATTTTTACAACAGCTTACGATCAGTATGCGCTGAAAGCGTTTGAAGTTAACGCGTTCGATTATCTGCTTAAACCGATTGATAAAGAAAGACTGGCGGAAGCTTTGATGAAAGTTGCCGACGTTGAACCGCAAATAAATGAAGCGGAGGAATCTTACATTACCGAACGGTTTTTTATTAAAGACGGATATAAATGCTGGTTCGTGAAATTGAACGATATAAAATATTTTGAAGTTTACGGCAACTATTCAAAAGTCTGCTTCGAAAATGAATCGCCGATGATTCCGCGAACGTTGAATTACCTGGAAAAAAGATTGAATCCTGCAATGTTTTTCAGGGCGAACAGAAAACAAATAATAAACATTAATTGGATTCAAAAAATTGAGCCGTGGTTTAACGGCGCGTTAAAAGTCGCGTTAAAAGATCAAACTGAAATCAGCGTTTCCCGAAGGCAGGCGGGCAAGCTGAAAGAGTTGTTGAGTTTTTAATATAAAAAAACCGTTCCGAATTTTCGGACTTGTCTGCCGTAGGTAGAAGATTGAATTTTGGGATAGATTGTTTATTAAAAAAGCAGTCGCCAACTTTACCCCGGCGCGCCTCGTTAATGCAGCGTTTGAAATGCAAAACGTTTTCCAGTTGTTAATATCAAAAATCCCACACAAAAACCAACCCCGTTAGGGGTGGCATTATTATAGAAAAGAAAACAAAAAATAACAACTAATACCGTAGGGGTTGAATTATTTCCACATTCAACGCTCATTCCCCGCTTCACGGGATTCGCCATGAAAAATCTTTTTTTTTCTGCAACGCAGATTGCAAGCAATCCGCGCTACATTTTTGTCGTCATAAACAATTTCTTTACGGTTTTAGCATAAATAATAAAATCCCTACGGGATTTATTCTGTCTTTTTCTGTTTTATATTTCTAAAATAATAAAACTCCTAACGGAGTTTTTCCTACAACCATTTTTGAATTTGCGGATTTTCCGATTAACGAATTTGCGAATTGACGGATTGTTCATTGTTAATTGATAATTGTCCATTCTCCATTTTCCATTCTCCATTATTTAATCGTTTGTGAATAAACAAGTGGCTAATAATGACCATGAGGTTGCGGCGTGAAAATATTTTAGGCAAAAAAAACTCCCTTTATCATTGATTACGACGGTTTTACCGGAAATTTGTTTGGTATATTCTTTGAATGAAGAAAGCCGGAGGTAATAGAATATGAATAAAATAGTTTTAAACTTTGGTCTTCTCGTTTTCTTCTTGTCGCTGGTCGTTTTCAGCCAACAGGGATTGCCGATTGAAGATGTTTTCTTAAAGGCATTTTTAATTTTCGTATCGGTTACTCTAATTCTCGGCGTGATTACCATTCTCTTCGTCAAAGCTATTAATAAAACCGCCCTCGAAAAAGGAAAAAATTTAAATGATAATTTACATGGGGAATCATAAGAATGAGTAACAACAAAGGATTGTGGGACTCTTACAAAGAAATGCCTAATTCCGAAACTAAAAAACAAATTATGGTAAACTACACAAACCTGGTTCATTACGTAATCCATAATTTTAAATTTATGAGTTTGGACGTAATTGAAGAGAAAGATTATTTCCAATTCGGCGTTGAAGGACTTAGCGAAGCAATTGACAGATTCGATCCCGATTACGGCACAAAATTCGAAACATACGCAATACAGCGAATCCGAGGAAAAATAATAGACGAACTTAGAAAACTTCAAATCAAACCCCGCTCTAAAACATCCGAAGGGGATATGAAGTATCATAATGTTTCGCTCGATCAGCCGCTGGCAAACGATCAAAATTTTACGCTTAACGACGTTATTCCGGCGGATTTTCAAACCCCCGAACAGCTAACCTTGGAAGACGAAAAGAAGCGGTTGCTTGTTGAAGCAATTAAAAGATTAAGCGAACGCGACAGACTTATTATTTCGCTTTATTATTTCGAAAATCTAAACTACAAAGAAATTGCCGAGATAATTGATATTACGGTTTCGAGAGTGTCGCAGATTCATTCAAAGGTAATAAAAGAATTGAAAAGTATTTTTGACGCTAAATACGGCGAAAAGGCAAATGGATAACGGAACGGACCAAAAAAAGAGAACTTACAGGGTTTTATCGTCGGTGCACAATTTACCGACGGTTCCTTTTATCATTTACGAGGTGACAAAAGTGATTGAAGACCATAACGCGAGCGCGGCAATGTTGGGAAGCGTAATTAGCAAAGACCAAGGTTTGGTGGCTAAAATATTGACGGTCGCCAATTCTCCGCTTTACGGAATTCCCCGCCGCGTTTCTACAATAGATTTTGCGATTGTTATTCTCGGCTTCAATCATATTAAAAATATTGTAATCGCTCTTTCAATGCTCGATACTCTGAAACAGATCGGCGGCGATAAATTCGATCAGAAAAATTATTGGCTGCATTCAATCATGACGGCGACTATGGCAAAAAGAATAACCGACGATTTGGGTTACGCGTTTTCCGGCGAAGCTTTTACCGCGGGACTTCTTCACGATTTGGGCATCCCGATCATATTTAAATATTTCAAAGATGAATTCGATAAAATCGTTGATTTAGCGGGAAAAAATGAAAAAAATCACGAAGAAGCGGAAATAGAACTTTTGGGATTGACGCACGGCGAACTCGGAAAATATTTGATTGACCGCTGGAACCTTCCTTCGGAAATTGCGGACGTCGTTTTCTTCCACCATCATCCAACGGAATCGGAAAGCAGCAGACAATTGGTCGCTTTGATTCATCTGGCGGATTATATGGTGGGGAATCTGCTCGAAGAAAATTTTCATTGGGATTCCGATTTTGTTTTTGACGAGGAAATTTTGAAAACTCTGCATCTCGGCGATATGAATTATTTGGAGGGTTTTATAGAAAGTTATCGCAAAGTTTTTAACGAACAAGTTGACAGTCTTTTAATAACAAACTAATAGATGGAACTATGACAGAAGAACAATTACAAGAGAAAAGGGAAAAGACGCAGTTGGTTCTTTCCAATATTTACAATCTTCCCGCAGTTTCGGCGGTGATGATGGAAGTTTCGCGCCTGCTTGACGATCCATCGACAAACACTTCGGTTCTAAGCGAAATGATCGGTAAGGATCAAGGCTTGGCTACGAAAATTCTTTCAATATCTAATTCCCCGCTTTACGGTTTGCCGAGAAAAGTTTCAACGATAGATTTTGCTATTTTGATTATCGGTTTCCAGGACATCAAAAACATTGTTATCGCCCTTTCGATGATTGAATCGTTCAAAAACAAAACCGATAAAAATCTCGATCAAAAAGAATTCTGGCTTCATTCAATTATTACCGGAAACGCGGCAAAAAGAATAGCCGAAGACCTCGGCTACAGAATAGGCGGCGAAGCGTTTGTAGGCGGACTTCTTCACGATTTGGGCATTCCGGTTATTCACAAATATTTCCACACGGATTTTGAAAACATCGTTAAAAATTTCAACGAAAACGGAATGTCGCTTCTCGACGCCGAAATTGAAGAACTTGGCTATACGCATCAGGATATAGGAAGATTTTTGGCGGAAAAATGGAACCTGCCGGGTCATCTCTGTTCGGCAATTCAAAAACATCATAAACCGTCCGAAGCCGAAGAGGACGACGTGCTTACTTCGTTAATTCACGTCGCCGATTATATGACGCAGAAATTAGGAGCGGGAAACTTTTATCTTGATAATAATTATCAAGTTGACGAAGCAATATTGAAAAACTTAAAATTCGATTCCGTTGAAAAATTGGACGAATTTTTGGAAAAATACAGAGAACTGTTTACCGAAGAAGTTGAATCAATCACTTACGTCTAAAACGGAATAATGATACTTCACAAAGAAATAGATAGAGAATACATTCCCTTTGCAAAAGCGATAAGGGATATAACTTTCGAGGAAAAGGAAGCTCCGGAAATTTCCTTATTTCGCTACGGTCCGAAGAACGGCGAAGGAAATCTTCTGGAAAAATATTCCCACATGCTGCAAAACCTCGTTACTTTCGAAAGGGAAACCGACGACATCAAAAACCCGCGTCTTTTGGTTGAAAAATTAACCGTTGCCGTCCGGCGCGTAATTCCTCTTAAAGACGCTTCCCTTCTCTATTTCGACGATACGTTCGGAAAACTTCTTCCGGTGGATAAAAGAAGAAACACTCAGCTGGTGGAATTAATCAACCAATATTACAAAGAGGGAATCTTGACGGTTCTTTTCGAAAGAGGAAAACCGATTGTCGTTCCCGAATTGAAAAGCTACAACTCCGACGGACCTAAACTTAACTTTGTGATTTTTCCGATAATTGAAGAAGGGAAAAAGAAAGGTCTCTTTGCGCTTCTTTCCGCCATTCCGCAGGAAAAATTCAATGAATTGGATAAGCAGATAATTAAAATTCTGCTGAACGTAAGTCTTTCGAAAATTGATAAGTATGCGTTTAAAGAACGGTTGTTCAACACTTACGAAGAACTCCAAACATATCAGGCTAAACTTTCAAACGATTTCCGGCTTGCCGCTATCGGAGAGCTGACGGAAGGAATTGTTGAAGATATTTCAACTCCTCTGCAGGTAATTATGAGCACGGTTGATATGCTCGACGGAAACGAATCGTACGACGAGATTAAAACAATAAAATCTCAAGTGCATAAAATTAACACGGTAATAAACCGGCTGGTTAAGTTCGCGTCAATAAATCAAAAAGATATTATTATTTCTCCGGTAAAATTGAATGACTTGGTTGTTCAGTATTACAAATTGGTTAAGTCAACTCTCGATAACGCCGATTTGGAATGCGTTCTCGATTTTGAGGAAAATCTTCCTTCGCTGCTCAGTCACCCGAATTATGTTTTTCAGCTTCTCACAAACACGCTCGGATTGATTAAAGGGAAAAACGGGAAAGGCGGCGGAATAATAATTCAAACGAGATTAAAAGGGGACCATATTATTCTTAAGGTTATAACTACCGCCGAACTGAAAACGTCCGTCTTTGAAAATAAAAAATTAAGCTCGGGAAAAGATTTGAACATTAGAATAATTGAAAATCTGATGAACAAACACGAAGGAAGATTTACGATTCAGCCGTTAAACAACAGCGGTTCAATCATCACAATGACGTTCCCGTTAAAAAGAAGGATCAGAGAATGATGAAAAAGATTTTATTGATAGCGTTGGCTCTCGTTTTGTTCGGAAGCGCGTTTTTAACCGCGCAGGAAAATAAAACCGCCGACGGAGAAAAAACAGTTGATATCAGGGCGATTGTGCAGCACCAAATAAATGACATAAAAGCGAGAGAAGAATCGGCAAAAAATGAGAATGTTCTTTTGTCGGAATTCGACGGGAAAGAATTTTTTATCGGAAGAAGCGCTTTGACAAAATTGTATGTTTTCATCGAAGGTTCGCTGCTGATAATTCTGCTGATTTACGTAAAAAGAAAATTGTCGGATTCGGAGAAATATAGAATTCAAACTCTGAAAGAAAATATTAATAAACTCCGCGCCGAAAAAATTGGCAGCCGAAGCGGTAGGGAACTTTATCAAATAAGAAGAAAATTGAGACTCCAGCCGGCGGCAAAATCCGGCAGGGAAATTACGATGCGCGCGAAAAAAATGAATATTTCCAAAGGGGAAATTTATCTTGCGGCAAAATTAAATATGATGATGAGTCAAAATAGATGATAAACAAAATTTCAAATACCGTTTTAGTTAAGGCTATCAGCGTTAAATTAACCGGCTTCGGAAAACCGAAAGCCGTTCCGCCGATTAATTCGCTCGTTAATGTAGAAGTAATTGAAAAACTGAAAAGCGGTTACAAAATTTTGGTTAACGGCTCGCTTTTTCAATCGAAACTGCCGGGGAAGATGAATATCGGCGATATAATTTTAGCGAAAGTTATCAGTCATGCGCCGTTTACAATAACGGTTGACAGTTTTACCGCTTCAGCCGGAATTGATAACGAGCTTCTTTCGGTAATGCTTTCGAGATTGGAAATAAAGGAGACGGCTCTTTCGAAACAAGTTCTTAAAAATGTTTTGAAAGGGAAAAAGCTGATTCACAAAGAACGCATAAAAAGATTGGTCGAATATCTTTCCGATTCGGATATGAAAATTGACGACTTGCTTATTGGGCTTTTAATAAATCTTCTTTGGAGCGAAGACGATTCGGAAGCGGAAAAAACGCTAAAAGAGATTAAACCGGTAATTGATATGCCTTTTGAAGATTTATGCAATTTGATTTTAAAAGAAATTGAGGATATGCGGAAATATTCTTCCTATCCGGCGGTTCAAAAAATCAATGATGAGTTTGTTTTCAATTCCTCTTTCGGGAAATCGAAAACCGCGCTTCATTCGGTACACGACAAGACCAAAGCGTTTATTCGTCTTGTTAACGATCCTTCGTGGCGGGACGCGGAATTGGAGCTGTCGGACAAGTTAAATTCGTTAAAAAAATTAATGATAAAATATACGCTCCAAAAATCGCTCTATGCGCGGTTCGGAATTTATCCCGAATTCGTGATTGTAAAAACCGAAGAAGAATTTGCGCTTGTAATTCTTAATTATTCGCGCCGCAGCGACGAAAAAGGGGAAGTCCTTTACGGAACTTATTCGGCGATGCACAAAAGCGGTTTGGGCGATTTTGCGGCGAGTTATTTTTCCGGCGTCGATAGAGTTAGCGGCGAAATTGAAGTTGACCGTTCCAACCTTCGTCTGGCGCAATCGAAAATTGAAAAATTAAATAATAAAATCGAAATGAGTCTCGGAGTTATTTCCTCAATAAAAATTACGCTGAAGGAAGTTTTTAAAAACATTACTCCGGGCAGAACCGATACTTTGGAAACAATCAACGCAATAGTTTAAGATGAAATGTTTAAGAGCGAATTTACAAAAGAGGTTTTGAAAATGGCTGCGGCTGAAAATTTATTAAATAAAGACGACGGTTTTATGAACGCTCTCGTTGACGATTATTTGGCGGCGACGCAAATTCCCGTCCAAATAAGTCTGCAAGCCGCGCTGGTTATTCAATATGTTTTTGAATTGAACAAAGCGGAGGAAAGCGATGGTTAAAGGTTTATATACAGCCGGCAGAATGATGAACGCAAAGATGAGAAATCTTGAGATAGTTGCAAACAATCTGGCAAACTTGAACACGACTGGTTTTAAAAGAGAACTCCCTTTTTCCGAAGTGATAAGCCGCGTGCAGAATAAACCGATGACGCAGATTACGGATTTCAGCGACGGTTCGTTTACGCAAACCGGCAATACTTTTGATTTGGCTATTTCGGGCGACGGGTTTTTCGTTCTCGATTCCGACGACGGTCCCGTTCTGACCCGCAACGGAAAATTCTTTCTTACCGAAAACGGAGAGATTGTAAATGATAAAGGCTATCGCGTAAGAACCGAAGGCGGCGACTTGAATCTTTACGGGTTTATTTTTGACAAAAACCACAAATTGGAAATCACAAAAGAAGGCGAAATAAAAGTTGGCGACGAACTTATCGACAGACTTATGATTGGAAAGATCGACGATCAAAAAGAGATGAAAAGAATCGACGGCGCGACCTTTGCGTTCCCCAACGGCGGTTATTCGGCGGCGCAGGGCGATGAATACGAAATCCATCAAGGCTATCTCGAAGGTTCAAACACAAACGCAATAGTTGAAATGCAGGAAATGATAAAATTAAATAGAGAATATGAATCGGCTCAAAAAGTTATTAAATCTCTTGACGAACGGATGGCAAGAGCAAAAGAGATAGGGACTGTATAATTTAAGGAGGTAACAATGTCAACATCAGCATTAAGAACGGCGGCGTCCGGAATGAATGCGCAGCAGATAAACATTCAGGTGATATCGAATAATATAGCAAATATCAGCACGACTGCATTCAAGAAAAATCGTCCCGAGTTTCAGGATCTTATTTATCAGGAGATTAGAACTAATCCGCAAAACCTCGACGTGCCGGGTATAGTCGAAAATCCCGAAGCCGTAGTGCAGGTTGGAACGGGCGTTAAATCGTCAACCACGCAAAAAATATTTACGCAGGGAGATTTACAGCAGACCGGACAGCAGCTTGATATAGCCATCCACGGCGAGGGATTTTTCCAGCTTCGCAAACCTGACGGCTCTTATGTTTATACCCGCGACGGCTCGTTTAAACTGTCGGCGGACGGCACAATCGTTTCCACAAACGGCAACGTGCTGGAACCCGGTTTTACGATAGACCAGGATTCTTTAGGAGTGGAAATCACCCGCGACGGTCGCGTAAACATTATCGATTACAGCGGCGAAAAAGCGGAGCTTGGAACGCTTGATATCGCCAGGTTCTTAAACCCCGGCGGGTTGAGAGCGTTGGGCGACAACTTGTATCAGGAAACGGCGGAGTCGGGCGATCCGATTATCGGAACGCCGGGCGACGAAAGTTTCGGCGAATTGAGCCAAGGTTATCTCGAAGCCTCGAACGTTGATATTGTAGAGGAGATGGTAAATATGATTACGGCGCAGCGGGCTTACGAAATAAATTCGAAAACAGTTAAGACGGTTGACGATATGATGCAGATTGCAAATAACCTTAAACGATAAAAATGTATAAAAATCTTTTTTACATATTGAGTCTCTTTCTCGTTATCGGCGCGCGCGGATACGCGAATTCTTTCGATGAGTATTTGAAGAAAGAATTTAAGGATTATAATTCGTTCAGCTACGAAATTATGACGCTGCCTCGTTCGATAAAATCTTTGGACGATAAAAGATTGGAAATAGACGAAGATAGAGAATTACGCGTGCGGAAAGGGTTCGCCTACGTTCCGGCTCTTGTAAAAGTCGGAAGCGCAATAAAAAAATGCGTCGTTACTTTAAAAGTAAAACTTTACAGAAGCGTTTTAGTTGCAAATCGTAAAATCAAAAAAGGAGAGATTTTTTCTCCGTTTGATTTCCGCGTTGAAGAAAAGGACGTTTCAACTTACGGCGATCAAATAGTTTCGGAAAAGGATGATATTGGAAATTGCCGCGCGAACGTTACAATCAAGAAAGACGATATTCTTATCGGCAGAATGGTTGAAGCGATTCCGCTGATAAAACGGGGCGACGAAGTAACCGTAAACGCTCGGTACGGAACGGTTGTGGCAACCTTTCCGGCAATCGCGAGGGAAGACGGAACTAAAGGAAAAAAAATCAGAGTTATCCGCAACGACAAAAGGATATTTCGTGTGGAAGTGATCGATTCAAAAAATGTAATAATCAGATAGGCGGGATAAAATGAAAAAGACAGCTATCATCGGATTTCTTCTGCTTCCGTGCATATTGTTTGCGCAGGATTTTAGAAGCAACGCCAATCGTTCGCTTTTTTCAGATTATAAGGCGAACAGAATAGGCGACGTGGTTACTATCGTTGTCGTCGAACAATCTCAAGCGAAAAATTCCGCCGATAAAACGGCTGGAAGACAAAGCGACGTCGGATTCGGATTTTCAGGCGGAATGGACGAAACAAAATTGCCCACTGTTGACATGAATGTAAACTCAAAAAATGATTTTCAAGGCGGCGGAGCCACAACCTCTTCGGGCGTTGTGAAAACAAAAATTTCCGCAATTATAGATTCGGTTTACGAAAACGGTCTTCTGCGTATTACCGGCAAAAGAAAAATCATAATTAACGGCGAAGAACAGCTTGTTACAATTAAAGGTTTAATTCGTTCTGCCGACCTTCAAACGGATAACTCGGTTTATTCGTATAAAATTTCCGACGCCGAAATTGTTTTTGAAGGAAGCGGGATGATTGACAGAAACACTTCGCCGGGCTGGATAACTAAACTTTTCCATTGGTTATTCTAAAGGGGGAAATATGAAAATTTTAACGAAAATATTAGCGCTTTCCCTTTTGTGCGGAACGATGTTATTCGGTCAGAGGATCAAAGATCTATCGTATTTCAAAGGCGTCCAAACTCAGCAGCTGATCGGCTACGGACTTGTCGTCGGGCTTTCCGGCTCGGGCGACAGCTATCGTTCGCTGATGACCGAACAGTCGGTTCGTTCGATGTTAAAGCGTTTCGGCGTAACGATTACGGAAAAAAATCTCCGCACGCGGAACGTAGCCGCGGTTATGGTTACGGCGAATATTTCGAACTTGTTGAAACCGGGAGCAAACTTTGACGTTATCGTTTCTTCATTGGGAGACGCTTCGAGCTTGATGGGCGGATCGCTTTTAATGACGCCGCTTTCCGGGCTCGACGGCTCGGTGTTCGGCGTTGCGCAAGGTCCCGTTTCAATAGGCGGATATGATATTAACACGTCGTCGGGCGGACGCGTGGCGCGCAACGTTGCGCTCACCGGAAGAATTCCGAACGGCGCCGTTCTTGATAAAGAGCTGCCCGGCGGGGAACTGAATAAAAACGAAATCAGCGTTATGCTCCGCGAGCCTGATTTCACGACAATAAATAATATGGCTGTTGCAATAAATAAAACATTCGGCGACGGAACCGCGGAAACTCTCGGAGCGGCGGAAGTAAAAGTAAAAGTTCCCGCGCAGCAGCAGACAAACTTCGGAGCTTTTTTGGCGCAGTTGGAAGCGATTCAAATAACGAAGGACGCTTACGCAAAAGTCGTTATCAATGAAAGAACGGGAACAATCGTTTCGGGCGAGTTTGTTAGAATTGCGCCGGTTACTATTTCGCACGGCGGATTGAACATCACTATCCGTTCGTTCCCTATTATTTCGCAGCCGAACGCTTTTTCTAACGGGGAGACGACGACGTTCAATAATCTCGTTCCTACAGTTCAGCAGGAAAGCAATAATACAATCGCCATTCAAGGCGCAAGCAATGTGCAGGAAGTTGCGGCGGCGCTGAACAGTCTTAAAGTTTCGCCGCGCGATATGATAGCGATTTTTCAAGCGCTCAAAGAAGCCGGCGCGTTAACGGCTGACTTGGTGATAATCTAAATTAAAAGAATTGAAGATGAATAATATATCATTAAAAATAACGAATCCGGAAAAACATATTCAAGCGCAGAATATTAACGCAAATAATAATCTTTCCGATAAACAGAAACGGAAACTTGAAAAAGCTTCGAGGGATTTTGAAAGTTTAATGACAAGTATGCTGTTGAAGAGTATGACTAAAACCACCGAAGGCGGACTCTTTGGCGAAGGCGGCTATGGCGGCGACGTGCTCGACACAATCTTTGAAGGCGAACTTTCGTCATATATGACGCGCAGTCAGAGTATGGGAATCGCCGATATGATCTATCAAAAATTAACCGGCGAAAAATTGCCGAACGCTAATCTGTCGATGAAACCTCTTTCGCGTCCGGGCAAAATTGAGATAAAGAAAAATGATTCGGAAGTTCCTTCTATTGCGCCGAGCGGAAACGCGATGAAAAGATTGGGCAAATATGATTCGGTAATTAAAGACGCAGCCGCCGAATTTGGAGTTTCCGAAAATTTAATAAGATCGATTATTCTTACCGAATCCGCCGCAAAAGAAAAAGCCGTCTCTAAAGTCAAGGCAAAAGGATTGATGCAGCTGATGGACGGAACGGCGCGGGAAATGGGAGTCGCCAACAGTTTCGACCCGAAATCAAACATTTTCGGGGGAACGAAATATATTGCCGCGATGCTGCGTAAATTTGACGGCGACGTAGAAAAATCGTTGGCGGCATATAACGCGGGACCTCGCAATGTAGAAAAATATGACGGAATCCCGCCTTTCAAGGAAACGCAAAATTATGTGACGCGCGTGTTGGGATATTTAAATCACTTTGAGGAGTATTAAAATGTTAACGGAACAATTGGCGGGAATATTAAAAGACGAGAAAAACCTTCTTTCATCCATCTTAAAAACCGCCGAAAAAAAACAGACCGCGCTTGTTTCCAATAACCGAGACGCGCTGGACGCTACAATAAAAGAAGAAGAAAAATATCTTCCGCGCCTTAGAGAGTTGGAAATTTTAAGAATCAAAGCGATTCAAACCATATATCTTTCCACGGGAAAAAAGACGGACGATTACACAATCGGAACGCTGCTCGCCGAGTTCGACGAAAATTTATCGGACGACGAAAAGAACAATCTTGCGTCAAAACAGAAAGCGATTAGAGACCTGATAAATACGGTCACAAAATTAAACGACCAGAATTTGTACTTAATAAATCATTCGCGCCGCTTTATTAATGAGACAATTAACGCAATCATTAATTCATCGGAAAGATCAATATTAGACAAAAAGGTTTAAGCCATGAGCGTAAATAAATTATTTGACATATCGCGAAGAAGTTTGCTGACTTATCAGAAAGCGTTGTCCATTACTTCCAACAACGTGGCAAACGCCAATAATCCCGATTATTCCAGACAGCGTTCGCTCTTTTCGAGCGTGGGACCCGACTATAGAACAAACATTGCAATCGGTTCCGGCGTTAGCTTAACCGACGTTGAAAGAATTCGCGACCAGATACTCGACAGACAATCGTGGGAATACCGGCAAAATTTCGGTTCGGCTCAAAAACAATCTTCCATTCTCGGAAATATCGAATCGCTGTTTTCCGAGCCGGGAGAGCAGGGAATGTCTGTGCTGCTCGATAAATTTTTCAACTCGTGGGACGATCTTTCGGTCGATCCGACGTCTTCGGCATTGCGAAGCAACGTCGTTTATGCGGCGGAAAATCTTTCGGTTAAACTGCAGAACGTATATGGTGGAATGACAACGCTGCGATCGGACTTGAAGAAAGATTCCCAAGTGATGGTTGACGATCTGAATAATTATATAACCGAGTTGCGGCATGTAAATAAACAGATTTATGAAGCGACCGTCGTTAATAACGGGGCAAACGATCTTCTTGATAAGCGGGACGAGCTGCTGAACAAGATGAGCGGATTAGCCAATATACAAGTGAACATCGACGAGTATGGAGTGGCAAACGTATCCATCGGCGGCGTCTTTGCGGTTGATCGCGTTCATAGCGTAAATTTCAAAGTATTCGAAGAATCGAACGGGAAGCTGTCGCTGAAAACAGACGACGGAAACGCCAAAGTAGCGCTTCGCAGCGGCGAGCTTTACGGGAATTTCAGGAGCGTAAATGAATTTATTCCAGAAGCGAAGGAACAATTTGACGATCTTTTTAATTCGATTGTTTTTCATGTAAATAAGATTCACAGCCAAGGTTATACGACAACCGATCCGCCCGTTGACGGGATTGACTTTTTTGAAGGATATTCCAACGGAGTTCTAAAGATTAATCAAGATATTATCGACGATCCGCAAATGATAGCCGTGTCAAAAGACGGCACGGACGGCAACAATGAATTGGCTTTGGAGTTGGCTAAACTTCAGCATGATGATTTACTTAACGGATCGACGTTTGCGGATAATTACGCCAACATTGTTGGGAGCCTGGCTTCGGAAAAACAGTATCAAGATCAAAATACGGAAACTTTCGGACTGGTTCTCAACCAGCTTGAACAGCAGATCAGTTCCGTTTCCGGAGTTTCGATTGACGAAGAAATGATTGACGTACTAAAATATCAGCGGTCTTACGACGCTTCGGCAAAGCTAATTTCAATTGCCGACGAAATGATGAGAACAGTTTTGCAAATGATTTAAGGAAATATAAAATGAGAGTCTCTGACAGACAACTTCAAATTGACTATCTGCGAAGCATGAATTTAACGAAGAACCGGCTCAGCAAATTGCAGGAACAGGTTACTACGGGCAAGGAAATCAACCGTCCGTCCGATTCTCCCTTGGGAACGTCGCGTTTATTTAAGCTGTCAAATCAGCTAGGAAATATTACGACCTTCCGCAATAACATTGAAAGAGCGCAAACTTCTCTCGATATGTCCATATCTTCAATGCAGGGTTTTCAAAGCGAAATTCAAAATGTGATAAGCGATCTAACCGGATTGCAGAATCCGACCGTGGGAGAAAATAATGTCAGAGCATATAGCGATAAGCTGGATTTGATTATCAGTCAGCTTTTCGATTTTGCAAATACAGATGTTGACGGTCAGTATCTTTTCGGCGGAACGGACGATAGCGTTAAACCGTTTGCGCTCAATTCGGCGGGAACGGCGGTGCAGGTTAACAGTCAGGGAATAGGCGGCGAAAGGAAAATCAGAATAGCGAAAAACATAGACCAAAAAATTAATATGACGGGAAAAGAAGTTTTCGAATCCGTCTGGAAGCAAAGCGGAACCATTGATTCTTCGGCTGCGGTTGGAACTTCGTTTTCAAAAACGGGAAAAATTGACGGAGCCGACGGAACCGAATATGATTTCACAATTACATATACAAAAACGGCGGACAACGCTTACGAGCTGAGTTACTCTTACGACGACGGCTCCGGAACCGTCGCCCTTACGCAAACGAACGACCTTACGTTTAACGCGGCAACCGGCGAACTGGAAACCGTTGACGGCGGAAACCCCTCGGATATCAGAATAAATATTCCCGGAAATAAAATTGATTTTAAAATAGACGTCGCCGATTTGGCGGAAAGCGATTCCACTTCCGTTAAAACCAGATTAAACGTCAAAGCAAATATTTTTAATACTCTATTGGATATCAAAGAGAATCTTTCGAACGGTCAACTGCCGAATCAAGAACAATTGGCGATTATCAACGGATTCAACACGCATATTCTCGACAAAATTTCTTCCGCGGGCGATATAGGAAGACGGCTTGAAAATACGACGCAATTGCTCGACGGTCAAGAGCTTGAGCTAAAAGATCTTCAATCGAAAGAACGAGACGTCGATATTATGAAAGCAATGGTTGAATTGGAAAGTCAGCAGTTTAACTTAAATCTCGGATATAAAATATCGTCGATGATTTTACCTAAATCACTAATGGATTTCTTATAATGTTGAAAAAAAGCGGCAGCGTTTTCGGGCTTGTCTTAGGAGTCGTTTCAATTTTCGGCGCTTTCTTTATTGAAGGGGGAAGCGCAAAAGCTCTTTTTCTTATTGCGCCGTTGATTATTGTTTTCGGCGGCACTTTCGCTACGGTAATTATGGGCTTTGGTATGACCGGATTCCGAAAAGTTTTTACTTTAACAAAATTAGCTTACTCTTCGGAATCTTACGAAATCGAAAAAATGATTAACGGTTTTATTTTTATTGCCCGTCAGGCAAGAACAAACGGATTGCTTTCGATTGAAAAAGAGCTTCACAGGTTGATTTATCATTTTCCTCAGAAGATGATCAGGTTTATTCTTGACGGAACAAACGGCGAAGGCTTGGAAATAATTGCAAACTTGGAAATGAAAGCGATGTCCGACAGACATAATTCCAACGCGTTCATTTTTTCTAAAATGGGCGGCTATGCCCCTACGATGGGAATTATCGGAACGGTAATGGGGTTGATCGTTACTTTGGCAAACGCCGGAGGAGACCCGAATCAATTAATTCACAGTATTGCCACGGCGTTTATCGCTACGCTGTGGGGAATATTCAGCGCAAACATAATTTGGTTGCCAATAGCGGATAAATTAAAACAATGGCATTTGGAAGAAATACATATGATGGAGGTGGCGTTGGAGGCGAGCCTGGAAATTCAGAGCGGAGAGATTCCCTCGGTAATAAGATCCAGACTGATCTGCATGTTGCCTCAAAAAGATCAAGAAAGAATTATGCAAAAAGGTTAAACCGTAGTAACGACGATCTCTTTCGGGAAGAAGGAGATAGAGACAGATATATAATTACTTACGCGGATTTAATTACATTGCTATTAGGATTCTTTATTATTCTTTACGCTATGTCTTCAATAGATAAAGCGGAATATAAGCGTGCGGTTTCGGCTATGGGCAATGTTTTCGGCGCAACTTCAACCGGAAAGTTGGTCAATAACAACTATACGCCGACGAGTATTCCGTATTTTCAACAGGGAAACGGACACAGAGCGCTTAGGCATACTCTGCAACGCGTAATAAACGAAAATAAAGTTGAAAATTCCGTTAAATTGATTGACGGCGAGCGCGGAATTACAATAAGAATTTTAGACGATATTCTTTTCAAATCGGGGAGCGCGGACCTTTCTGAAAAATCGAAAATGGTTTTGAACGAACTGGGGAAAATTTTAAAAGAACTGCCGAATGATATCAGAATTGAAGGACACACGGATAACAGAGAAATTCACACAAAACAGTTCCCGTCCAATTGGCATCTTTCGGTTACAAGGGCGACTAACACCGCGTATTTCCTGATGAATGCGCAGGATCTTTCTCCCGATAAAGTTTCTATTGTCGGCTATTCCGAGTACCGTCCCATCGCTTCAAACGATACGCCGGAAGGAAGAAGATTGAATAGAAGAGTAGATATTATTATTTTAAATAATTAAGGTTCAAAAAAATGAAACTAAAAACGTTACAATTCGGAGAAATTGAATTTTCTGATGATTTGATCATCGAGTTCAAGGACGGAATCTTAGGATTCGAAGATTTAAAAAAATATGTGATGATAACCGAAGAAGAGGGTATCTTCTATTGGCTTACGGCGGTTGACGAGCCGGAGATTGTTTTCCCGCTTTTTCCTATCTCGTCGCTCAAAGAAGAGTACCCTCAAAAAGACGGCTATGAGGTGTTTGGAATTGTCCGGCTGGCAAAAGAACCGTCCGACATTACGATCAATTTAAAAGCGCCTATTTATATCAATCAAAGCGAAAAAACGGGATACCAAAAAATATTGGATACGGAAAAATATCCCGTGGATTATAACTTATTTGTCGAAAAAACGGAAGAATAAAAATGCTAATACTTTCAAGGAAGAAAAACGAAAAAATCAGAATCGGAACGGACGTCGTCGTTCAAGTTTTATCTATTTCAGAATCGCAGGTTAAAATAGGAATAGACGCCCCTGCGAGCGTTAAAATATTACGCGACGAAATTTACGAGGACGTTAAAAAACATACTATCGAAGCGACGATTCAAAGCAAAGAAAAACCGGCGCCCGATTTATCCGAACTCGTCATCAATAAGCTTAACAAAGGGAAATAATGTCGGCGGGAAAAAGAAAAGTCCTCGTGATTGATGATTCGGACATAATTCTTCAGTCATTAATCTCTTTTTTTTCGGGCTTCAATATTGAAGTGCTTACCGCAACAAACGGTTTGGACGGAATTAAAATAGCCGCCGAACATCATCCCGATATTATTTTTTTGGATTTGGTTATGCCCAACGTTAACGGATTGAAGATGCTGGAAGTAAAAAAAGCGCTGGATGAAATCCGCAGTATTCCGGTAATCGTAATAAGCGCAAATACCGGGCGCTCAAACGTTGTGAGCGCTATGGAACTTGGAGCCGATAGAATAATCTCGAAACCGATAGACCATGAAACGCTAAAAAAATACGTGAACGAAATATTAGGCGAAAACATTTTCGGTTCGCCTAAAAAAAACGTGAAAATTTCCGATAATGAATCCAAAGAAATAAAGGAACAGCTTTTAAGTTTTTTCTTGAATTCGTTTCCGGTTAAACAAAAGGGAATTCAAGAGGCTATCCGTTCTAAAGACGGCAAAAGACTTAAAGAAATATTGCACGAAATAAAGGGCGCGGGCGGAACAATTGGATATGACGAAATTACAGAGATTAGCGCCGAAGTTGAAAGACGCGGGCTTAACAGCCCCACCGACTGGGTTTATGCGGAATTTAAGTGCAATCAAATTTTTCAAATTGTGAATCAGATAAAGAATAATTTTAAAAATAAATAGCGGTTAAAAAATGTTTGTTATAATCGGCTTCGTAGTAGTGTTCGGCTCTTTTATCGGGGGTTTTATGATTGCCGGGGGAAATCCGATCTTGCTTATCCAGATATCCGAGTTTATTACAATTCTCGGGGTTGCGTTCGGGTCGCTCCTTATCATGACGCCTTTTCCGAATGTGTTAAAGATTTTTAAATCCGTTATAAAACTTCTTAGCGCAAGTCACAGTACTAAAGAAGGAAACATGAAGTTGTTAAAAGCTCTTTATGAGTTGTTCCTTGTGGCGCAAAGAGAAGGGCTGCTCGCAATTGAAAAACATATTGAAGATCCGGCTTCGAGCGAAGTTTTTAAGCACGACGAGCATCTGCTGAATAATCCAATCGCTTTGACTTTTCTTACCGACACTCTGAAAGTGATGCTTTCCGGGGGCGTTCCGCCGCACGAAATTGAAGCTTTGATGGATACGGAAATTGAAACTTTTGAAGCCGAAACAAAACCGCTGGGGCATACTCTTCAAACGTTTGGCGATTCGTTTCCCGGTATCGGTATCGTTGCCGCCGTTCTTGGAATTATTATTACAATGTCCAGTATTAACGAAGGCGCCGAAGTCGTCGGTCACCACGTTGCCGCCGCGCTTGTGGGAACGTTCCTCGGCGTATTGATTGCATACGGTTTCGTCGGACCGCTGGCGGCTAATATGAGTCACATGTACGAAGACGAAGCAAGATATTTAGGAACAATTAAAGCGGCTGTTGTCGCTTATGCAAAAGGAAATCCGCCTATTGTCGCCGTAGAGATCGCGAGAAGAACTCTCTATTCCGATTCAAGACCGACTTTCGGCGAATTGGAAAGTTATCTTAGAGGTAAATAGGCGCTATGGCTGAAGGCGAAGACCAAATAATAATTAAGAAATGTAAGAAGTGCGACGCCGGTCATCACGGCGGAGCATGGAAAGTTGCGTTCGCCGACTTTATGACTTCTATGATGGCGCTCTTTATTGTCCTTTGGATTTTAGCGCAGAGCGACGAAGTGAAAAACGCCGTCGCCGGCTACTTCAAAGACCCTGTAGGCTTTACCGCCGGAGGAAGTAAAAATCCCATTAAAGGAAATCCAAACAAGGATAATAATCCGGATATAATGAAGAACCTTGAAAAAAGGAGAAAAGAAAAAGAGAAACTCGGGAAAGTTGGAAAAGAGATTAGGGCAAAATTAAAAAAGAACGAAAAATTTAAAGAACTTGTCGGCAAACATATCCAAGTGGAAATAACCGACGAAGGATTGAGAATTGAACTGATCGAATCTGCGGGCGAAGGTTTCTTTGGGCTTAGTACGGCAACCCTGAATCCGATTTATGAAAATTTAATCGAAGAAATCGGCGCTGAATTGGGGCAGCTGAATAATAAAATTATTATTGAAGGACATACGGACGCCAGAAAATATCCCGGCTCAAAAACAGGGTATTCAAATTTCGAACTAAGCTCCGATAGAGCCAACGCAGCCAGGCGCGCGATGATTAAAGGAGGCTTGCGCGAAGATCAGATTACTGAGATTCGCGGCTGGGGTCCAAATAAATTAAAGGACGTCTCGAACCCGATGGACCCTGCAAACAGACGAATAAGCATAATTGTAAAATTTAATCCGTTGGACTTAGGTGGAAAAGAAAATCTTAGTCATTGAGGACGACCCGTTTACAAAAATATTTTATAAAAAAATACTTTCCGATAAACTCGGTTATAAGATTGATATTCTTGAAGACGGCGATAAGATTTTGGAGGCGGTAGCCGTAGAAAATTATGTCTTAATTATTTTGGATATTAATTTAATAAACAGCTATCTTGACGGAAAGAAAACTGACGGAGTTCAAATTTCAAAGGCGATAAAAACAAAGTTCCCCGATCGGAATATCCCTATTTTATTGATAACCGCATATAAAAAAGGGAACAAAACCGATAATTTCTTTGTGCAAAGTCTTGCCGATGATTATATTATTAAACCTATTGCGGATTTTAATATTCTTTTAGATAAAGTAACTCAATTAATTGAAGATAATGGATAAAGACAGAATTTTATTGGTGGAAGACGAGGAAGATACTCGGTATATCCTTCACAGGCTTTTGGATAAAAACGGTTATGAAGTCGCGACGGCAATCAACGGCGTTAACGCTTTGGAGATATTGAACGATTTTCAGCCGAAAGTTATTCTTGCCGATTGGACGATGCCCGAAATGGACGGGCTTGAACTTTGTAATCAGTTAAAAGCAAAAGAAGAAACTAAACTTATTTACTTTATCGTTCTTACCGCAAGGGCTACTTTGAAAGACCGCGTGCTGGGGCTTGACGTGGGCGCCGACGATTTTCTGGTGAAACCCGTGGAAAATCAAGAGCTGCTTGCAAGAATACGCTCCGGCGTTAGAATACATAACCTCCAAAACGAACTCAAAAGCATTGAGCACAACAAAGCCCTTATTGAAATGGCGGCGACAATAGCGCATAAAATTAATAATCCGCTTGCAAGTTTAACGATGACAATCGACGGAATCGCCGACGAAATACCGTCTAAGTTTAAAGACGATTTGTATATAATTGAAGAATCAATCAAAAGAATCACGGGCTTTGTCGAAGCGTTGCAGAATTTAAAAAATCCCGAATTTACCAAATACGCTATGGACAATAAAATACTTAAGCTGGATTGAAATCTTCGAGGCTCCCATTACCGAAATTATTTCTTGTCGATTAAAGAACTAAACTCGCATATCTTATTGCTAAAACTCGCGAATTGTCCGACGGAATACCAAGCATAACAATTGATGTTTCGGTTTTACCGGTTTGAATTTCTCATCCATTCCGTTATTCATTCATTCATTCTCAAATTTATCTTCAAAATTTCTTTACCGCTGTGTAATAAAAAAGCAATTACGCGCGGCGGGCGATAAAAAACAACTTGTCCCGATAAAAGCATTCGGGAATAACAATTTGATTGAATAGCGCGCAATTTTTACTGCCACAATGTATGTAACTCAAAAAATTTATTGAACGCATGGACTGTTCAAAACCGTCTATTTTTAAACTGCGTGTTTTTATTCGTTATTTTCAGCGACGTTTTCAATTGCGTTAAAAGCGCCTTTGTGTTCCGGTTTATCAAGGATATCTATTAACTTTTCCTTTTTTTTTTCGATAATAATTGCGGGTGAATAGTATGCTCGAAAAAATCAAAAGTATAAACAGAAACAAACCGTATAAGGGAAGAAAGAGAACTTCAAACTTTGAGCGATATTTTTCAAAGCCTTATACGGAAAACTTAACGGGAAATGATTCAATCGTTTTTTCGCCGGCGGCAATCTATCTTTCGCGAATTAAGTGGCACATGGAAGATATTGAGTATCTGCCCGGAGATAAAGTTAAACTCGATTTTTTTATCGACGATATTGAATTTAAAACCGTTGTCGAAATTCAGACTTTTCCGAAAACCAACCGTCTGAATTTCGAATTGATAAAAAGAGAATTTGCCGGACATAAAATGAAAAAGCTGATTGCAAAAGTGAACGTCGCCAAAAAACATCTGAAGGTTTGTGAAAGACTTCCCGAAATAGAATTAAACGGCGTCAAAGAAGCGTTCAGAAGAGTTCAACAACTTAAGTTGCAAACCGAATTGAAACAGTCGGATAGTTTTGCGCTGAACGATATTTTGGACGGAATTGCCGGAAAAGTTTATCGCGAATTCGACGAAATATTAAACAGACTTTATACATTCTTAGATAAAATCGGGAAATATAAACTGCCGAAGGAATTGGAGTTCGAACGCGAAAACATACATGACGTAATTATTGAAGAAATCAGCGCTTTATACGGTTAACCATGAATATGGAAAAAGAGCAATTGACTGATCATACAAAATTAAATGAAAATAATCTTAAGTTTTTTCCGGAAGGGAAGCCGCTTATTTTAACGGACCTTTCAGGCAAAACAGTTTATAAAAATGAAAAATTCGCCGACCTTTTCGGCGGTTCAATTGAAGATATTAATTCCGACCCGAATCTTAAAATTCTTCTGCAAAATATTGTAGAGAATAAATATAAAAATTTCAATTTTGAAATAAACGCGGCTAAGCTGAATTCGCAGAGGATGCTTCCATATAAAATTGATTTGGAAATAGTTGAGATCGAAGACAAATCATATTTTCTAATTCTCTTTACTTCTTACAGAGAACGTGAAGAGATTGCCGCAAGAATAAATAATTTGAATAACGCCTTGGAATACGGCGATGTGCCGGTGATGATTGTCAATGAAGAAACGAGAATCACTTATGTGTCCCGCGCATTCGAAAAGATTTTAGGAAAAGGGCTGGAAAAAATTTACAACGCATTTTTGACGGACGTTTTAACTGAATTCTTGGATGAGCGCGAGAAGGAAAAATTGGAATCGGCTCTGCATGACGACTCGGTTTGGCAGAAAACAATTTCCGATCTTAGCGAAAACGGCGAACTGTGGTATAAAGAGCTGAAACTCAATCCCATTAAACGGGGAGAATTTGAGAATACGGATTTTATTCTTACGGCGCACGATATTACGCATCATATTGTAAAAAACCGGTTGATAAAAAAATCGGAACAACGGCAAAAATTAATTATCGAAAATATATCGGACCCTCTTCTTATAATCAGAAGAGAAAAAGAAGATTTGATTTTTGACGACGCCAATGATAATTTTTTCGTCGATTTTTCGTTGAATAAAAAAAACACAAAGGGCGAACCTCTTTCGGATATTGTTCCTTCGGTGCTTTATTCGAAAATCAGAATGGCAATTGACCGCGTAAAAGATTATCCCGAACAGCAGATGCAGTTTAGATATTCAAGCTCAAGAAATTTAAGGGAATATCTCTGCAAACTTTCTTTTGCCGAAACGCTCTATGAAAAGACGGAGATGTTTATTATTTCGTTGATGGATATTACCGAACAGCTTAAAACCGAAAGAATGCTTCGCTTGGCGTATGAAAAAGAGACGAGATTAAACAAATTGAAATCCGCCTTCCTGGCAAATATGTCGCACGAAATTCGAACGCCTTTGAACGCGGTAGTCGGCTATTCGGATCTGCTTGAAGACGAAATCGAAAGTGAAAATTTTGAAGATTTGGATTATTTGGTGAAAGCTATGAAAGACGGCGTTGACCGGCTGCTTCTTTTAATTGATAATATAGTTGAAGTTTCGATGCTTGAATCGGGCGAATATAAAATTGAACTTGCAAAAGTAATAGTAAACGATTTGCTTAAAGCCGAAGCCGATACTATTGTGACGAAGCTGGCTCAGAAAAGCATCGCGATTGATATGGATTTGAAAGAGGATATATCGCCGGTTTATTTGGACCCGAATAAATTGGAAAAAGTGCTGACTGAAATACTCGATAACGCAATCAAATACAACAGAGAAAACGGCATTATTTTGATGCGCTCTTATGAAAACGAGGAAGGAGTTATTATTGAAATTACGGATACGGGAATCGGCATTGAAACCGATAGATTGCGCGATATTGTCGAACCGTTCTCGCGCGTTGAAGACGAAGGATACAGAAGAAGATTCGAAGGCGCGGGATTGGGATTTACTATCGCATATAAAATTACAAATCTGATGAACGGGAAAATTGAAATAGACAGCATGCCTAACGAAGGAACCACGGTACGACTTATCTTTCCGCCGTTTATGAAAAAAAACGAAACGAAACAAAGCGATTAAAAATTCTTCGCGACAATTCTTGTAATCCACGGCGAAAATATTTTTATAATCGGGAAACTTTCATCCGGTTTTTATATCTTCACATTCAATTAAAAGTAAAATTACTTTCGGCGATAATAATATGAAAAATATCATTTTTGGCGCAATATTATTTTTATTAATTTACTCACAAAATCAATGGAGTTTTGATTTGAGACGTTCCGTAATTTTTGAAACCAAAGTAGAGCAAAATAAAAACAAAACAAATTCCGGCGAAGCGGCGTATTCCGAAAAACGGCTCGGTTCTTTTATAAAAAACGACGCAACCTATTTTCGGCTGTTTGCGCCCAACGCCGTAAAGGTTACGCTCGCGGTTTACGACGGAGTTAACGGAAGCGGAGAAAGAAACTTCGAGACGACCGAAGACGCCGACGGAGTTTGGGAAGCCGTAGTTGAAGAAAATCTGAACGGAAAGTTTTATGGTTATAAAGTGTTTCACGAAGGGGACGATTTGAACGACTCAAACCAAGTTCTCTGCGTCGATCCTTACGCTAAAGCGGTCGCTTCGTTTACTACATATTTCAATCCGCGAAAATCAATAGTCTATCAGCATGAATATGATTGGGAAGGCGACGAGTGGATTCGGCATGACTGGCGCGATTTGATGATTTACGAAATGCACGTCCGCGATATGACCGCTCATTCGTCTTCGGGGGCAAAACATCCGGGAACTTACTTAGGCTTAATCGAGAAAAAAAGAACCGGGGGAATTGATTACATAAAATATCTCGGCGTAAATACAGTTGAACTGCTGCCGGCTATGGAATTCGGAACGTGCGAAATTCCTTACGAAGACTCGCTGAAAGAAAAATACAACACGTGGAATCCTTACGAAAGAAACTACTGGGGTTATATGACTTCCAACTTCTTTGCGCCGGAAGCGTATTACGCGGAAGATTGGCAAACGCTCGAATGGAATAAGTGGATGGGCGTTGAGGGGAAACAAGTGGAACAATTCAAAGATATGGTGAAGGCGTTTCATAAAGAAGGAATAGCCGTTATGATGGACGTGGTTTACAATCACTTGTCGGAATACGAACTCGGAAATCTGAAGCAGATTGACAAAGAATATTATTTCCGTCTCGACGAACATGGGAATTTCAAAGCGGAAAGCTACTGCGGCAACGACTTAAAGACCGAAGCGCCCATGATGCGCCGCTTGATTGTGGAATCGATACTTTACTGGATGAAAGAATATCACGTTGACGGATTCCGTTTTGATTTGGGGAAGCTGCTTGACTGGGAAACAATTGAAACGATAATCCGAGAGGCGAAGAAAATCAATCCGAACGTTGTGTTTGTTTGCGAACCGTGGGGCGGCGGCTACGATCCGAAAGGTTTTTCGCTGCGCGGCTGGGGCGCGTGGAACGACCAGATACGAAACGGCGTTAAAGGGGAAAATCCGGTTAACGGACTCGGCTGGATCTTCGGTAAATGGTATGGAAATAATTCTCCCGAAAGAATTAAAAGCTATGTAAATGGAACGCTTGTAAAAGATAGTCTCGGTCTCTTTCAGAAAGCGGAACATTCGGTGAATTATCTCGAGTCGCACGACGGCTACACGCTCGGCGATTTTATCAGAATAGGTCTCGGAAAAATTAAAGTCGATGAAGTTGTCGCGGGCAAAGAAAAATTAATTCTGTCCGAAAAAGAAATGAAGCTGCACAAACTTGCCGCGCTTTTCCTTTTTACTTCGCGGGGAATTACGATGATTCACGCGGGACAAGAATTTGCGCGCGCGAAAGTAATTGAAACGGAAAACGCTATTCCCGATCCCGACAAAGGAAAGCTCGATCACAACTCATACAACAAAGACAACTCAACGAATTATTTGAATTACGAATTTGCCGGATTGAACGGCGAACTTCTCGAATATTACCGCGGATTGATAAAACTGCGGAAACGCTTCTCCGCTTTAAGACGCGCGGATTACGGCGATGTGAAATTCTTTGACGTTTCCGATAACGGTTTCGCAGTTGGATACGTAATCGATTCGCCGAATGAAAAAATCATCGTTTTGATGAACGCTAATCCCGAAAAAGAAGAAAAGTTTCTTCTTCCCGAAGGCAAGTGGAACGCGTTGGTTGACGGCAAAACCGCCGGCGATGAAATTATCGGAACTGTTGAAAAAGAAGCGCTTGTTCCCGCTTCAAGCGGGATGATTCTTATCCGTTAAAGCGGGAAAGAGGGTAAAGATGAAATTTCCCGCAGCGCAGACTTTCGAGTTTACAACTGCGCGGAAGTTTAAACTTTGCGTCTTTTGTGATATCGTTGCGGTTAAAACAAACGCAAAGAGATAACGCAGCAAACCGCAAAAAAAGATTTAAGAACAATCCGCGGCTACCGGATGACAAATGACAGAACGCTTATTTTGCGGAAACTCTAATTGCCGGGGTTATTTCTCGTCGAGATAATCGTCGGAAATAAAACTGTCCGCGTCAATGCCGAACGATTTCCATTTTTTTTCGTCAAGCATTTGAAAAACCCCTTCGGCTTCGGTGAAGATAGTCTCGCCGTTCTCCGCAGTTAGTTTTCCTTTAATGATTGCGGCGGTTTTATTCTTGTTTTCAATCCATGCTTCGATATAAACCGTAGAGCCGAGTTTAAGCGCTTTGGAGAAAATAATTTTTAATTCTTTTGTCATTACTTGCAGATTGTTCATCCACGCCGTTATTCCCATCGTTTCGTCGAGCGCGGCGGCAAGCGCGCCGCCGTGAACGAATCCCGGCGGTCCTTGAGTAGCCGGTCCGAAAGTTACTTTCGCATAAACGCGTCCGTCCGTTTTATCGAAATAATATTTTATCGAAATGCCGTCGCTTCCGTCGGACGAAACATACGAGCGCGGCGCTTTTTCAATGTTGATCTGGATGCTGTTTTTAAGTTTTTCTTCCATGTTAACCTTAATTTAAACATTACAATGGAACGCCGATTAGTTAAGATCGATTAATCATAAAAAATCGGCGTCCTATTAATCTTTTTCAGGATCAAATTCTCTATCGAGCAAATTGTTAAACCAAAATTTTACGCTGTTTCTAATTGAATGAAAAATCTTCGGGTATCCTATTCCATGACGCGCATTCGGATAAATCATCAATTCGAAATCTTTGTCCAAATCTTCCAGTTTATCAATCAACTGCAGAGTGTTTTGCATGTGAACGTTGTCGTCCATCGTTCCGTGAGTAATTAAAAGTTTTCCCTTGTAGTTATCGGCGTGCGTCATTACCGATCCGAAATCGTATCCGTCTTTATTGTCTTTCGGTTCATCCATGTAACGCTCGGTGTAAACGTTGTCGTAAAGCCGCCAGTCGGTAACTGAATATTGCGCTATTCCGTAATTAAAATAATCGGCTCCGTAAGTAAGCGCCATTGCGGTTACGTATCCGCCGTAGCTTCCGCCGGTAATAGCTATTTTATCCTTATTCACGTAAGGAAGATTGCGCGCCCATTTTGCGGCTGTAATAAAATCTTCCATTTCCCATTTGCCGAGGTTTCTGTACATCAAATCGGTTCCCTCTTTGCCGAAATGCCCGGAACCTCTGTGATCGACTTGAATAACAATAATTCCATTCATAGCAAGATAATCGTTGAAGAACCACCGGCTGTAACTGTTGCGGACTGTCTTTGCGTTCGGTCCGCCGTAAATTGAAAAGAGAATCGGATATTTTTTCTGCGCGTCAAAGTTAGGGGGAAGAAACCATTTTGCCGGCAAATCGAAACCGTCGTCTGTTGGTATTGTAAACATCTCCACTTTCGGCATCGCGTATTCTTCCATCGTTTTGGAAGCGCCGTTTCCCAAATCCTTAACAATCGTTCCGTCCGTTCTGTAAAGCGAAAGAATCGGCGGAGTGGAAAAACTGCTGAAGTTGTCGTAAAAATAACCGCCGTTCGGAGAGACGGTCGTTTTGTGCGTTCCCGCAGTTTCCGTTAACTGCTTCTGTTCAAATCCGTTAAAATCGACTACAAACAAATGCTGTTCCGTACTGTTTTCTCCCGTTCCTTCAAAAAAGATGCGTTCGTTTTCTTCGTCAATTAATTTTATTGAAGTTGCGTCCCATTCGTTCTCCGTAAGCTGCGTTTTCAATTTGCCGTTCATCGAATACATGTAGAGATTCTGCCAGCCGGAACGGTTTGACCTGAGAATAAATCCGCTGTTGTCGGAAAGAAATTCAAGGTCTTCAAGCCAATTGACCCAAGTAGTCGCGCTCTCTTTATAAATCACTTTACTTGCGCCGGTGAAAGGGTTCATCGAATATATTTTAATTAAGTTTTGATCGCGGTTCATCCATTCGAAAAAAAGTTGTTTCCCGTCGGGAGTCCAGAAGGGCCAAGCGATATATTGATCTTTCGTATAATCAAAATCGAGCCAAGTAATTGTTCCGTCGTCGATATGAGCGACGCCGAGTTTCACGATTGGGTTCGGGTCGCCCGGTTCCGGATAATGCTCCCATTCCAATTCTCCGTGAACGCCGTCTGCGTTGAAGAGAGGAAATTTCGGCACGGGCGAATCGTCGAAACGGAGAAAGGCGATATTCTTGCCGTCGGGCGACCACCAGAAAGCCGCGTATCTTGTGGATCTTCCAAGTATTTCTTCCATGTAAACCCACGAAGCCCAACCGTTGTAGATGTTTTCGCCGCCGTCGTTCGTAAGCTGAGTCGTTTTTCCGGAGCGGATGTTTGTAACGTAAAGATTTTTTCCGCTTGTGTAAGCGACCGACTTCCCGTCGGGAGAAATTTTAGGATTGTTCTCTTTCGCTTCGGTTTCCGTGAGACGTTTAAGTTCCTGGTCCTCAAGCGAGAGGAAATAAAGATCGTTATCTTTTTTGAAAATGTAATTCATCCGGTCTTTTGTTCTGCTAGCGCTTTGGCGGAGATTTATTCCCTTGGGCAGTTCCTCTTTCCAAACCGAATAGTTTATGATTTCTTCTTCTTCGCCCGTTTCAGCGTTAACGGCTACGAGCGTTTGCGCGCCGGTTGAATCCGTTTTGTTCAGCAGATAATTTTGATCGTCAAACCAACCGCCTAAGGAAGGAATCGGGTTCAAAAGCGTTTGCCCCGCAGTGAATAAATCGCTGTATTTCAAAGTTTTCTTTTGAGCAAATAAGTTTATTGTAATTGCAAACGAAAGTAAAAGAATAATCGAAGCAATTTTAGGAGTGTAATTCTTTTTCATCTTTTCCTCTCTTATTTAATTCCAAGTCTTTCTTTCAGTTGTTCGGGAACCGCGTCTTTGTGAACCATTATGGCAATTGTGTTTAAGCGGACAAACGGTTCGGAGAGATACCAGTAACCGTCGTATTTCCGGTCTTTCGTTCCCCAAGAATTTTTTGTGTAATAAAATTTTGTATCGTTCTGATCTTTTGCCGTTCCGGTAATGTGCATAAGATGATCGTCCGTAGTTTGAAAAGAATCGAACGCGTCTTGTCTCATCCTCTGCGAAATTACTTTTTCGATTTCCGGCTCTACGATTTCGTTTCCGTCGTCGTCGTATTTTATCTGTTCGTCGAGGTTATCGACGGGCACAACCGCGTAACATTCTTTTCTGAAAAAATATTTATCGCTTACGTCTCCGTCCCATGCCGCCGAAAAGCCGTTCTCCAAAGCATTGTCGATTATCGATATCAGATCGTCGATCGGCACGTTGTAATAAAACGCGTCGGCAAAATTATCGGGAATTTCCAAATTTATCTTTTTATAAAACGGATGATGGGTATATGAAGTAAACTCGACGTAGTCGTCCGGATTCAACCCGAGCGAATCGGCGAAACTTTTCGGAGTATAATTTACCTCGTCGTATTCAAATTCTTCGGGCGGAGTTCCGAGATATTTATCCAGCGTAAAATTGAAAACATCGCGCCAGAGATTGGATATTTTTCCGCCTTTCTTTTTTAAAACCGCGTCAAGTTCGCTTTTTAAAAGCTCCGTCAGCTCGCTGTGATTGTACTTCGTTGAATCAAATATCTTAGCGTCGTAAAATTGTTTGGGAACGAGTCCGTGATTTTTGATAACGTTCATTACGTCGTGCGCCTGTCCGCCTTGCCCGAAATTCGATTTGCCGTGAAGACGGAAATATCTATTCTCTTTCACCGGAAAAGTCCAACGGACAAAATACATCTCGGAAAGGTCGCGTTCTCCTTTTCCCATTCTAATAAGTTCGGTTTCGAGAAACGACGTCGTTGCAAAAGCCCAGCAAGTGCCGGAACGTCCTTGACTTTCCACCGGCGTTGTTTCAACTTGAGCGATCATTGTGAATTCGTGTCTGTCCGCCGCTTTGTCGTCGTCCTGCGCAACAATAAACGATGAAAGGAATAATGATAAGAGTAAAACGGTAAATAATTTTCTCATGAGTCCCTCAAAATAATTCTAATATAATTTTTTTACTTTAAACTATTAATTTATATAATTATTTTCTTCTTAAGACGAAAATAAATTATATTAGTTTCAATCTATAATAGAGTTTCTGCAAAATAAACGTTCTGTAATTCAGCCTCTGACTGATTGACAATATCTTGTTTTGCTGAAACTCTAATTCAATATTTTAGGATAAAAAATGAACGGAAAAAAAATTACGGTTTTGATTTTTATTCTTTCGTTATCAATCGCGCTTGTTTCAGGCTGCACAAAAAAAATAGCGCCGGAAGAGAGCGGAGAAAAGGTCGTTGATTTTGCGCTTGTAATTCACGGCGGCGCCGGCGCGATGAAAAAAGGACTAATGAGCGAAGAGAAAGAAAAAGCTTATAAAGCCAAACTTACCGAAGCGCTGAACGTGGGATATAAAATTTTGAACGAAGGAGGAACAAGCCTTGACGCGGTTGAAAAAGTGATTAACCTTCTCGAAGATTCGCCGCTCTTCAACGCGGGCAAAGGCGCCGTCTTCAATTCCGAAGGAATGAACGAATTGGACGCTTCAATAATGAACGGAAAAGATAAAACCGCCGGCGCGGTTGCGGGCGTTCATCATATCAAAAATCCGATTTCCCTCGCCAGGCTTGTGATGGAAAAATCTCCGCACGTTTTGATGGCGGGCGAAGGCGCGGAAAAATTCGCCGTGGAAAACGGAGTTAAATTGGTCGATACAAGCTACTTCTTTACCGAAAGCAGATGGGAAAGTCTGCAGAGAGTAAAAAAGATTGAAAAGTTGAAAAATCCCATTTTCGAACCGGCGGAGAAAAAAGAATCGAAGTTCGGAACGGTCGGCTGCGTTGCGCTCGACAAAGCGGGCAATCTTGCGGCGGGAACTTCAACCGGCGGAATGACGAATAAGAAATACGGACGCATCGGCGATTCCCCGATAATCGGCGCGGGAACTTACGCCGATAACAACACTTGCGCAGTTTCATGCACCGGACACGGCGAATATTTCATAAGATACGTCGTGGCTTACGACATAACCGCGTTAATGAAGTATAAAAATATGTCCGTAGAAAAAGCGTCCGACGAAGTGATTAATAAAAAACTGAAAGCGGTAGGCGGAAGCGGCGGCGTAATCGCCATCGATAAGGAAGGAAATATCGCCATGCCCTTCAACACAAGCGGCATGTTCCGCGGATATGTTACCGACAAAAACGAACCGGAGGTAAAGATATACGACGAATAAGTTAAAATCACAATTCGATAAGCCGAATAATTAAGATTAAGAATTGATCTTTGAGTTTCTTTGTAAATCTTTCTTGCTGATTAGCCGTAGGTTAAAAACAAACCTTTCCACAGTGGTATAATTGTTATATTTTTATTTTTTAATTTAAAAATCTTATGCGGAGGTATGATTTGTTGGAAAAAATTCAAGAGTGGCTGAAACCCGCGCCGTTTCTGGCGGATAACGTTGAGTTCCTCGGCGTTTTGGTTTTGGCTTTTGTCGGTTACTTTATCACGAAAAAAATTCTGATTGTCTATCTTTCAAAATTCGTCAAAAAAACAAAATCCAAATTCGACGATATTTTATTAAATGAAAAAATTCTCCGGCGGCTTTCTTACATTGTTCCTCTCCTCATAATTCAGCAGTTTCATCTGTTCCCAAAAGACTTTGAAATAATTATCGATCATATACTCGGCGCTTTGATGGCGCTGATGATTATTCTTGTAATCAACGCTCTGCTCGACGCCTTTACCGAAATTATTTTATTGTTCGAAAAGTTCAAACACCGTCCGATTAAAAGTTACGTTCAGGTCGTCAAAATCATTGTAATTGCTTTCGGCGTTTTAATGATATTCGGAATTTTAACGGGACAAAATCTTTGGTCTCTTTTCGCCGGGCTCGGAGCTTTAAGCGCCGTGCTTCTGTTGATATTTAAAGATACGATACTTGCTTTTGTCGCCAGCATTCAAATTGCGTCTTACGATTTGGTGAAAGTCGGCGATTGGATTGAAGTTCCCAAACTCGGCGTTGACGGGGACATTATGGATATTTCTCTGCACACAATTAAGATCCGCAACTTCGATAAAACTATTACTGTCATTCCAACGATAGCGTTGATTCAAAACGCGTTTAAGAATTGGCGCGGCATGATTGAAATGGGCGGAAGAAGAATCAAACGTTCAATTTTTCTTGATATGGACAGCGTGAAATTCATCGATAAAGAAATGATGGGGAAATTAAAAAAAATTAAAATTCTTTCCGGTTATATCGAAAAGAAAGAAAAAGAAATTGAAGAGTACAACAAGAAATTGGACGTCGACGGTTCCGTAGTTGTCAACGGCAGAAGAATGACAAACCTCGGAGTCTTCCGCGCTTACATGAAAGAATATTTAAAAAACAGAGAAGATATTCATAAAGGGCTTACGTTTCTCGTAAGACAATTACCGCCCGGACCAAACGGTCTGCCGATTGAAATTTACGTTTTCGCAACTACAACCGCGTGGGTAGATTATGAAGAAATTCAAGCGGATATTTTTGATCATTTAATTTCCGTTACCCGTGAGTTTGGTTTGAATATTTTCCAAAACCCCGCCGGCGCGGATATTAAACATCTCGCCGCAATAGGAAAAGGCAAATTATGAATGGAACGGTTTCCGAAGCGATCGGACACGCGCTTGTCGATTTAGGAGCGGATGTTATTACGCAAGTGCCGGGGCGCGGAATTGGCGATACGGTTGAAAAAATTGCAACGCTGACGAGCAAAAACATTCCCATTTCTTTCAATGAGGAAACGGCTTATTCCATAGCGCACTCTGCGGCTATATTGGGCAAGCGTAGCGCCGTTATGATGAAGTCGCACGGATTTATGAAAGCCGGGAACGCCGCAACGGATTCTCTTTATGTTGACGTAACTGCGGGATTTGTGGTCCTCATTTTTGAAGATAAAGACGGAAGCCATTCCGACAACGTTCTTGAGATTGAACCGATCTTAAAAGGAATTCCGTTTCCCTACAAAATCGCCGACGAAACAAATATTTACGAAGAAGTAATTGGAGCTTACCGCGAAAGCGAAAAAAGACAAATTCCTTTTGCGCTGCTGATTGATTCCGCAAAAACCGGTAACAATGTTGAATTTGAAAAGGAAGTCGGCGTTAAAAAAGAATTCATCTATAAAAGAAATATTACGGCGCATATCGTTCATCCGATGTTTGCCGGTTATCAATTCAAAAAATTTAAGGCTAAAACATTGGGCGGCGACGTAACGACAATTCCGCCGATTGATATTCCCCAATACCCGCAAGGGCTTTCGGAAAATTATCAAACCGCTTCAAAAAAATACGCTACTTTTTTCGACGTTTTTAAAGATTTCCGCGGCGAAGTTGTAACGGGAGATACGAGCGTTTCAAGTTCGTTCGCTTTACCGCCGTATAACGCAATAGATATTATTACTCATATAGGCGGAAGCGTTCCGCTTGCAATCGGAGCTTATCTTGCCGGAAGAAGAGACGTGTGGGCGATGACGGGCGATTTCGGTTTCCTCGCATCCGGTCATCTCGGTCTGTTGGAAATTATTGAACGCGAGATTCCCATTAAAATTGTAATTTTTTACAATAAAGCCGCAGCCGCAACCGGCGGACAAATTATTCATAAAAAGCTGATGTACAGACTTTTAGCCGGATATGATAATTCAATCTTGCAGATTACAAATCCGAGAGATTTTATCGAAATCGGGGAAGTTCTCAACGAAGCGAAAAATTCAAACGAGATGAAAATTATTCTGGCGAATTATTAATTCGAATTGAATATCTGCGCCCGCCCGAGTAGAGTAATTGTTGGGTTATTCAAAGTGTTCTTGAATTTAATATCGCCGTTCGCAAGGCGGGGAAAACGATATTTTATTTCTGCGCGTAAAAAAAATTACACTTTAAACCGCTTTATATGTTCGAGCAGTTTGTCGGTTTGTTCGGATAAATCTTCTCCCGCGTAAATTATGTCGTTTATAACGTTCGAAATATTTTCCGAGATTGACCGCACGGCTTCAATTTCGGCTGCGACGGAATCGGCTATTTCAGACTGCCCCTCGTTCTCCGTTACCACTTCGAGGGTTTTTTCATAGACGCCAGCGTTGCTTTCAAGTATCTTCTTTAGAAAAACGTTTACCTCTTTCGTAAGTTTGGTTCCATCTTCCACGGCTTGCTTCGTCTCCGCCATTGAATAATCCGCTTTTCGAGCTTCGGATTGAATGTCCGAAATTTTCTTTCCTATTTCTTTAGTCGCTTTCGAAGTTCGTTCGGCTAATTTTCTTACCTCGTCGGCTACCACGGCAAAACCGCGTCCTTCTTCCCCCGCTCTTGCCGCTTCAATAGCCGCGTTTAAAGCCAAAAGGTTTGTTTGATCGGCTATGTCATTAATTACTTTTGCGATATCCCCAATGTGTTCGCTATGATTTGCAAGGGTTTTTATTATTTCAGCCATTTGTTCGGTCGATTCGGCTATTTTATGCATTCCTTCTTTTGTTTTATTTAATTCCCTTTCCCCTTCGTTTGCCAACTCGCTTGATTGCTTGGATGAATCGGATACGCTTTTTGATCTTTCAACGGTTTGTTTTATCGTCTCAGTCATTTGTTCAATCGCTATCGTCGCTCCTGAGGCGCGCGTCATTTGTTCTTCGGCTCCCGAAGCCATAGCGTCCGTCGCCCCGGAAATTTTTTCGCTTACAAGCGAAGTTCTTTGAGCGTCTTCGGCGACTTTTTTTATAAAGTCCGACAGACTCTCCATTGTTGAATTAAAGCCCTCGAATAGTTTTGTAAATTTACAATCCGTTTCTCCTTCAAGTCTTACCGTTAAATCGCCGGCGGAGCATTGCTCCATAGCTTCGAGAATATAATCGATATTTTTTGACAGCATTAAGTTTTCTTCTTTTTGAATTCTAAGATTTTCTTCGGCAAGCCGCATCGATTTTTTCTGCTCAGTTCGCAGAGCGCTTGTGGCTTCTTCAATTTTTTCTTCAATTCTATTTTTGGTTGAAATCAACTCCGCTTTAACGTTTTCATTTTGAGAAAGAAAAACAAATGCAATAACGGCAATCAAAATCGGGCTTGCGAAAGAAAAGAAAATCGCGATAAAATTCCCCCATTCGGGATTATATCTAATCGGCAAATCGCCAATTAATCCGAACGCAACAATTGAGCCCGAAGCAACCGCAGTCCAAAAGACGCCGCTCTTTTTCGATGAAATTAAAAGCGAAAACAGAGGCAGAAATGTAAAGAAAAACAAAGCGGAAGAATTAAACCCGCCGCTCAAAACAGTCAGCGCAACTATTCTGAAATAAATCGTGAAGTTCATAATTTCCGAGAGGAACGTTAAATTTCCGGAACTTCTGAAAATGAAGAGAGCGGTAAAGCCGATAAGAACCGCAATAACAAGCGCCGCCGCCCCGAGCGGCATTCCGAAAATAAAAAGGGGCGCAAGAAAAGCGGCGTCCATTAAAAACGTAACCAGAATAATTATCACAACAAATTTGTATCGGTTATATAGTTCGCCTTCGGTATTATCCGGTAAAAAGTAATCTACAATCTTCATTTTTTCCGCCTTTTCAATCATCACAAGCGATATTATTGATAGGAAATACTTAATTTAAAATATGATATTTAATTAATTATCGAACGGTTCAAGTAATTCTTTAGCAACGAAAATCCATTTATTTTTAACGCTGATATGAAAAAAAATATTTATGAAAATATTCCGGATGAAATCCCCGAAGAATTATTCGAAATTATTTCGGATAAAAACGACGTTGTAATCGAACGGATAATTTCCGACGGACACGCTACGCCGGAAGGGTTTTGGTATGATCAAAAAAAGCATGAATTTGTGATTTTACTGAAAGGGAACGCGGAAATTCTTTTTGAAGATAATTCAACCGTAAAATTGAAACCGGGCGATTATTTGACGATTCCGCCTCATAAAAAACACAGAGTTGAAAGAACATCGGAAAGAGAAAAAACAATTTGGCTTGCCGTTCATTATTAGTTCCGATGAAACGAACAATGCCTTGTAGCGAGCGGCAAGGTTATGATTGTTAAACCGTCATTGCGAAAGAGCAAAGCGATTGAAGCAATCTATCCGTTTTATACGAGTTGTTGAGCTAACATAAAAGGCGCAACCCATAAACGGGCGCGCCTTTTTGTTTG